>CALGYB010000001.1 GCA_937935075.1 uncultured Roseiflexus sp.
AAGCCTTTGTGCAGTGGACTCAGATTATGGTTTGGGTACGGGAGTGGGACCCAACTGCTCCGACACGCTCTTGAGCAGCGCCTCGCGCAGCGCCTCAACGAATTCACGCGGTCGCGCCGGGCTGATAATGAGCGATAGCGCATCATAGCGCGCCACCGCCACCAGCCGTTCCCGATGGGTTGCAGCAAAGAAAACGCGCCCGTATGGCTCGAGTTGAAACGGACCGTGATACCCAAACACGCCAGCATTGAACGAACGGCGCAACCCAAAGCGCGGCACGTCCGCCAGTGCGCCGGCGGGTGAGACACCAGCGATCTGCTTGAACGGGATGCGCAACGCACGCGCCCAGCGCCGTCGAATGATCAACGCATCGTTCGTCACCACATAAGCGACCGGTTGTACGGCGTAGTTGAGCGTCAGCCACGCCGCCAGCGCCAGCGCGACAGCCACTGTCGCAACGGCGCCAGCCTGCGCGATGCCTTCAAACAGCAGCCCACTGAGATAGAGAAACAGCGCCGGCAGCATCAGAATGCCTCCAAGCGTCGCAACGCCGCTGGTAATGCGCTCGGCATAGGCATCGAGCGCGGCCGCACTGAACGATGTTTCCATTGCAAAAACCCTGACTATGGTACTCCTTGCGCGTCACCCATTGGTATGGTATATCGTCAGTATACGGCATGTTCCTGAATAACGATCTGCACTGCCTGGTCTATCGACATCTACAGGGCATCTTGCACCATGTCGCCGGAGCATATTGCGCGCTCACCCAGCCAACCGGCCATTCAACTGCCGGCGCCGGGACGCAGCCTGAACCATCTGACCGCCATTGCAATCGGCATTGTTCTTGTGCTCAACAGCGTCGCACTCGCAGCAACACTGCGGCACTGGTCGCCGGCGGCGCTTGCCATTGGCGCCGGTTTGACTATCCTGCTCGTTTTGAGTGATCGCTTTGCCGTGCGCGAGCCGGAAGGACGGCGGCTCACGCCGGCGCCCGTGGCGCTTGTGGCAGGAGCGATGATGACTGTCTGGTCTCCCGCACTGATTGCCGCGCTCATCGGCAGCCTCCTGGCGATGCCGCACCCATGGCAGCGCACGATTCGGCTGATTGCAGTACGCTCGGTGATCGTCAGCGGCGGCGCCCTGATCGCGCCGATCATCCAAACGACGCCCCGGTTCGTTCCATCGCTGGCGCTGGCAACCTTGATTGCCGCCGGCTTCTTCCTGGAAGCGCTCCTCGAAGCGACAGAAGAAAGGCGCTGGTCCTTGCCCTGGC
Source organism: uncultured Roseiflexus sp. (assembly GCA_937935075.1). Taxonomy (GTDB): domain Bacteria; phylum Chloroflexota; class Chloroflexia; order Chloroflexales; family Roseiflexaceae; genus Roseiflexus. The sequence continues at coordinate 1,274 of CALGYB010000001.1, forward strand.
ACGGCAGAACAGCATCATTCCAGTGGTATGCGCCGGTCATGGCGCTGAATGGCGCTCTGTTCGGAGCATTCTGGCCCGCCGCGCCCGAAGCGCTGCCTTTCGCGCTGGCACTGCTCGGCTGGGTGCAGTTTCTGGCGCACCGCCAGGCGCAACAGCATCATACGACGACCGAATTGACCAATCTGCGCGAGCAACTCAGCATCCGCACCGAACGACTCGAGCGCCTGCAATCGCTGGCAACCGCAATGCTGGCAACGCTCGACGACCGACGCCAGCTGCATCTCCTCTGCGAACGTCTCGCCGCCCTGCTCGACGCCGAGGCCGGCTGGGTCGCGCTGTACGAGCATGACACATTGCGCGTGATGGCAGTTCACGGACTGACGCTCGATCAGCCCGATCCGCCGCTGGACGACCAGGAGCGCTACAACGAGATGATTCGGCGCGGGCAGATTGTTTTGATCGCCGATGAACGCATCCAGCGCCTGGCGCCGCCGATTGCCTCCGATGATCCCATACGCTGGTCAACCCTGCTGGCGCTTCCGCTCAAAACCGATCACGGCGCACTCGGCGTCATCTGCCTGGCATTCGAGCATCTGCGCGGCCTCGCCAGCGATGATCAGCGAATCCTGACATCCTTCACCCGCCAGGCGGCGGTTGCAATCGACAACACACGCCTGTTCAGCGAACTTCGCCAGAAGCAGGCGGAACTGATCCAGTCCTCAAAACTGGCGGCAGTGGGCACGTTTGCAGCAGGCATCGGACACGAATTCAACAACCTGCTCGGCGGTATGCTCGGCTATGCGGAACTGGGACGCAGCACCGGCGATATTGCCGAAAAAGACCACGCGCTCGACGTCATCCGGCAGGCATGCCAGCGCGGACGAGTCATCACTCGCGGCTTGCTGACGTTCGCGCGACGCAGTGAGCATCGCCGCGAAGTGCATCATCTCGCCGACATCATCGCCGAGACTTTGACGCTTGTCGAGGTCGATCTCCGTAAACTCAATATTACGCTGGCGCGCCATATCGAATCCACGCCAGCCATTGTCTGCGATGGCGGACAGATTGCCCAGGTGCTGCTCAACCTTGTTACCAATGCGCGTGATGCCATTGGGCAGCAAGGCGGAACGATCACCGTGTCGCTTCGGCAGTGCGACGCCTTCGTCGAACTCAGCGTCCGCGACACCGGTGAAGGCATTCCCGAACATGTGCGTGACCGCATCTTCGAGCCGTTCGTCACAACGAAAGGCGCGCTCGGCGCCAGCAGCACTCCTGGAACCGGATTGGGGCTGTCGGTGTCCTATGGAATTGTCAAGGATCACGGCGGGGATATCCGGTTTGAAACAGCAACCGGCATCGGCACGAACATGATCGTGCGCCTGCCGATCCATCCGCCTTTGTCGTAATGATCCATACCATGCAAAAAGGCTTAACCACAAAGGACACGAAGCGCACGAAGGTGAATAAAAATGAAGTGCATTTCCTTTGTGTCCCTTTGTGACCTTCGTGTTACAGCATTTTTGCAGTGAAGTCATGCCATGACAATAATAATCCTGGAGCGGATGCCGCGCTACTTCAGTTCGGGGAGTTCGATCGGATCCTCGCGCGGCTCGCAGACACCGCAGTAGAGCGCGCGCGCTGTGACAATCGCCCGATGGGTATGGTTCTCATCGCGATAGAGCGCCACAATGTGCGGCATCTCGCGCGCACAATCCTTACAGAGCGCCCGCCCGCAAAAGATGCACACGCCATGCGCCGGTCGCTCGCAATGCCAGCAGTTCACCAGGAGCCTCCTGAAACAACTCTGCGTGCGTGTTCCATAGATGTGATTGTACTTCAGAATCGTCAACCGGCATTGCAGAGCCTCTGGCGCTGTGATAAAATGTAGGGGATAGTGTGCATTCGAGGCAATTGCGTGGACTCCTCCAATCAACCGCACGATAATCAGCCAGTGCGCACATTGCCATTTCGTATCTCGCGTGATACGGCTATTCTGCTGGCAGCGCTCCTTTTTCTGGCATTCGCCATCCTGCTGGCAGTGCTGTTTCCGCCAGCCGGAAGCGAACTGGCGCGCGCGCGGACGCCGGCGCCTGCGATGGAGCAGGCAACGTCTGTTGTGGTCGAACCGGTGCAGATAGCAACCGCCATTCCCGCAGATGCGCCGACCATTGCGGCACTGCCGACCGACGCGCCGCCCTACCCGGCGCCACCGACGCCGGCGCCGGCGAACGCAGCGCCTTCGCCCACTCCCGATCTGCCACTGCCAACCGCAGCGCTCGACATCGCCGGAACAGCGACGACGCCTGCGCTGGCGCTGGCGCCAACCCTCGCGCCCCCGCCGGTCGTCCAACCAACCCCAGAGCCGCCGGTCGTTCAACCAACCCCAGAGCCGCCGGTCGTCCAACCAACCCCAGAGCCGCCGGTCGTTCAACCAACCCCAGAGCCGCCGGTCGTTCAACCAACCCCGCCGCCAGCGCCCCGTCCGACCCGTCCTCCGCCCACGGCGACGCCGATCCCTGTCGATATCATTCGTGCCACCACCTACTGGACGACTGCCCAGAGTCCGATCACGCTGCGGCGCGATACGGTGGTTGCGGCGGGCGCCGGACTGATCATCGAACCAGGGGTTGAAGTGCGCATTCCGCCAGGAATAACGCTCTATGTCGATGGCCGCCTGTATGCTCTGGGACAGGCGGATCGGCCGGTGCGCTTCATTGGCGCCAGCCTGCCGCGCTGGGAGGGGATTGTCGGACGCCCCGGCAGCGACATTGTGCTGGAACACGTCGAGGTGCGCGGCGGCGGCGCAGGCGGGACGGTCATTGCATCGGAACAGGGGTCATTGGCGATCCGTTCAAGCCGCATCATCGACAATGGCGGGCATGTGCGCATCTCTACCGGACGCATCGAACTGCGCGACAGCGAGATTACGGGCAATGATATGCCATATGGCGCGGCGGTCGAGATCGTCTACGAGCGCGGCGGCGGCGTTACGCTGACGGGGAACCGTATCGGCGGCAATCGCATGGCATTCGGCTCGCCCAACGTTCGGATCGGCAGTCGCAGCCCCAATGATACTGTCACGCTCGACATTCAGGGAAACCTGTTCGTCGGACAGGACGGACCCAATCTTGCGCTGGAGACGAACGGTCCATTGCAGGGATCTATCGTCTGCAACGGACTCATTGGCGGTTCCAATGGGCTGAGCATTCTCAGCACCCTGCCGCAGGCGCCGGGTTTGCCGGGGTTGACGATTCGCAATAACGCAATCGAGAAACATACGCCGCCGATTATTCCGATCTATCTGGAGCGCGGCATCGGGCGCGGCGCCACGAGTGACGTGTTTATCGATATGCGCAACAACTGGTGGGGCGCCGTCGAAGGACCGTATGAGCCGGATCGTCATGCCGACGGTCGTGGTGATGCGCCGGGCGATCTGGTAGCGTTCGATCCGTGGCTCACCGAGCGCCCTGCCTGCGCTCCTGCGCAATGAAGAGCGCCTGCTGTGTCCATTCCAGCCATTGACGCGATCATTGCCAGCGCCGTTGAAGAGCGCATCTTTCCCGGCGCCGTCGTGCTCGTCGCGCGCGACGATACGATCCTCCACCATACGGCGTATGGCGCAACAACCTATGACGCCGAAGGCGCACCCGTTGAACCGGCGACGATCTATGATGTTGCGTCGCTGACCAAAATGTTTACTGCGACTGCGGCGCTGCGTCTGTATGACGCCGGACGGCTCGATCTCGAAGCGCCGGTCTGTACGTATCTGCCCTCCTTTCGCGCTCGTGCGATCACGGTTCGCCACCTGCTGACCCATACATCCGGTCTTGACCTGCGCCTTTCCACACTCTGTCGGGGAGGACAAGACGCGGTGCGGACGGCGGTGTACGCTGCATTGCCTGCGCATCCACCCGGCAGCAGAGTCGCCTATACGAACATCAATTCACTGCTCCTGGGCGACATTGTTGCCACGGTATTCGGGCAACCGCTTGATCGCGCTATCGATGACCTGGTCTGCCGACCACTGGGCCTGCGCCATACCGGTTTTCGCCCTGATCCGGCGCTCCTGGCGCGCATTGCACCGACTGAATTCGACCATGAGTGGCGTGGCTGTCTGGTCCACGGCGTGGTTCACGATGAAAGCGCGTATGCACTGGGCGGCATCGCCGGGCATGCCGGTCTCTTCAGCACTGCCGACGATCTCTGGCGATTTTGCCGCGCCTGGCTGCCCCCGATGCACAACCGCGCTGATTCGCTCTTTTTGCGCCGGGAAACGATGGCGCTGGCGACGAGGAATCACACGCCAGGGCTGGCGCAGGCATGCGGATTGGGATGGATGATTGACCGGCCGAATTTTATGGGTCCCGCACCGGCAGGAAGTTATGGGCATACCGGCTTCACCGGTCCGGCGCTGGTGATCATTCCACACCACTGCTTGATGGTTGTCGTCATGAGTAATCGCGTCCACCCCCAACGCAGCGCGCCGCGCCATCATGCCGTCACCGCCGCGATTGTCGCTGCGACGCTCGATAGCATTGCACGACACCGTTGACGCGGCAGAGCCGCGCAATCACGTCGTCTGGACTTTCATCCGCGCCCATAAGTGAGCCAAAGTGCGCGAATCCGTCCGAATCATGCCCGAAAGACAGGTTTACAACAGGGCAAGGTATGCTATGATAGAGCGAGTGATACCGTTTCCACATATTGGTGGAAAGGGCGAAACCTATGGCAGCTACGCGCATTCTTCTTGCAGAAGATAACGATCTGGTCGCGCTGACGCTCGAGGAACAACTGAAAGGGCTTGGCTGCGATGTCATCGGCATCGCTCGCACCGGCGCCGAAGCCATTGACCTCGCCATGCGGCTTGGACCGGATCTGATCATTATGGACATCCGCATGCCCGAAATGGATGGAACGGAAGCGGCGGCGCGGATCAATCAGCAACGCCCGACGCCAATTCTTATGTTGACTGCGTATACGGATCGCGAAACCATCCGCAAAGCGGAACAGGCAGGCGCGCTCGGCTACCTGGTCAAACCGGTGAATGAATCGGAATTATTGCCCGCGATCGACATCGCGCTGGCGCGCTTCCGTGATTTGCAGGCGTTGCGCACCCAGGTTCACGAACTGGAAGAGTCGCTCGAAGCGCGCAAATTGATCGAACGCGCCAAAGGGATTTTGATGCAGCGCCTGGGGCTGACCGAGCGCGACGCCTATGAGCGGCTGCGGCAACGCGCCCGCGATAAGCGCGCGAAAATGAAGGATATTGCCCAGGCAATCATTGAGGCGGAAGAATTGCTTGGCTCTGGATCGTGACAATTGACACCTGCGCCCAGGTATGCTATAGTCAGAGCACGCATAGTATTGCAACAGAGTATTCGGGCATTTATGCAACCGCGAAGCGCCTATTTCTTCTGGTTCTGGTATTTTGCCGGCTCGCCAAGAGACTGGTTGCTTCGCGTTGAATGAAGTTGAAAGTACCCGAACTCAGAAGGCGTGGAGCAACAGGCTCCACGCCTTCTTGGTTTTCAGGAGCAGGTATGACGATCTTCTGTCGTGGCATTCGCGGCGCTACCACTTGCGACGAAAACACACGCGAAGCGATCCTCGAAGCGACGCGCGACCTGTTGCAGCGAATCATTGCTGCCAACAACGTGCGCCCCGAAGACATCGCCAGCGCCATCTTCAGCACCACGCCCGATCTGACCGCCGAATTTCCGGCAGTCGCCGCGCGCGAACTCGGCTGGCTCGATACAGCGCTGCTCTGCACCCACGAAATGGCGGTTCCGGGCAGTCTGCCGCGCTGTATTCGCGTGTTGATCCACTGGAACACCACCCGTCGCGCGGACGAGATCATCCATGTGTACATTCGCGGCGCACATACGCTGCGCCCTGACCGAAGCATGACGCATGCGCGGACAGGGTCGCCGGAAGAGTGGAGGAGCGGAGGATGACACCTCCGCTTTTTTTGGCTACGAAATGTGCCTGATAGAGCGAACAACCAGATGTTGCACATCGCCCGTGTTGACCGTCTTGCGGCTGACGTTGGCTTCGACCGGCTCAACCGACGGTGGCCGTTCTATGTCCTTGATGGTCCGGGTTTTGGTTGATTGCTCTATGAGACGTTTGGTTCCTGGTTCTCGGTTCTCGATTCTCGGTTCTTGGTTCTCAGTTCTCAGTTCTCGGTTCTCGGTTCTCAGTTCTCAGTTCTCGGTTCTGGGGAGGAAGTCATGACCGCTCTCGAACTCGATATTGCCATGCGGCCCCGCCTGCGCCTGGCGCCGCCGCAAATGAGTCGTCCGTCGTATATCGAACAATTGTTACCGCTGGCAAAGGAGAATGTGTCTATGATCGTCGTCATGCGCAGCAATGCAACCGAAGAGGAATTGAACGCGGTTCTGACGCGCATTCAGGAGCACGGGCTTAAGGGGCGCGTCACTTACGGCGAAGAGCGGAACATCGTCGGCGTTATCGGCGCTGCCATTCCACCGACGCTCCGGGAAGAAATCGAGCGTTTCCCCGGCGTTCAGGAAGCAGTGCGCATCACCCGCCCCTACAAATTGGCAGCGCGCGAGTTTCATCCCCAGGACACAATCGTGCAGGTCGGCGACCTGATGATTGGCGGCGGATCGTTCGTCGTGATCGCCGGGCCGTGCGCTGTCGAAAGCGAAGATCAGATTATGAAGACTGCGCTTGCTGTGCGTGAGGCTGGTGCGCATATGCTACGCGGCGGTGCATTCAAGCCGCGTTCGTCTCCGTACACCTTCCGTGGGTTGGGGGAAGAAGGGTTGCGCCTGCTGGCGCAGGCGCGCGCCGAAACCGGTCTGCCGGTCGTCACCGAAGTGATGACGCCAACCGATGTCGAATTGGTGGCGCGCTACGCCGATGTGCTCCAGATAGGCGCGCGCAATATGCAGAACTTCCAGTTGCTGGAGGAAGTCGGGCGCAGCGGCAAACCGGTTCTGCTCAAACGCGGCATGTCGGCGACGATCGAGGAATGGCTGCTCTCCGCAGAATACATTATTGCGCAGGGCAATCCGAATGTCATCCTGTGTGAACGGGGCATTCGCACTTTCGAGACCGCCACGCGCAACACGATGGATCTGAATGCGGTGGCGCTCGCCAAACGCCGGAGCCATCTGCCGGTCATCGCCGATCCTTCCCATGGCACAGGGAAGTGGTACCTGGCGTCGCCGCTGGCGCTGGCATCACTGGCAGCCGGCGCCGACGGCGTGATGATCGAGGTGCATCCCGACCCGGATCGGGCGACGTCGGACGGCGGGCAATCGCTGACCTGCGAGAACTTTGCTGCATTGATGCCGCACATGACGGCGCTGGCAAACGTTCTGGGGCGGCGCGATGCACGGTGGCGGCGATGACCGTCACCGGGACGCTGCAAACCGCGACCGGCGGGCAATTGCATGCCCGGTGATCCATCTGCTTGCGTGTTGCATGGCGGCGGTGACGGTCATCGCCGGGGGCTGCAAACCGCGACCGGCGGGCAACTGCATGCCCGGTGATCCATCTGCTTGCGTGTTGCATGGCGGCGGTGACGGTCATCGCCGGGGGCTGCGTTGGGGCGGGTCGCCAACCGGTCTCCAACCCCGTGGTATAATGGCTCAGGTTTGTCTGTCGCGGTTGGAGAGTCGTCTTTGTGAGCCACCGGTACACGACCCGACACAAAACAGCACTCACGCTGACGCTTATCGGAATGCTGGTCGCGCTCGTCGTGAGCGTCCCTCTGGCTATCGTTCGGGCGCAGCAGGTCGTTCAGGTCACGCAGGTCGGTGCGCCGCCGCAGGGCGATCCGGGGACGATCATCACCCTGACGTTTCAGTTGACGAATAATAT
>CALGYB010000002.1 GCA_937935075.1 uncultured Roseiflexus sp.
GCGATCCACCCATCGCCAGAAGCGCCGGGCGAACACGAGCCGCCCGTGGCAGTGGTTTTCATCCAGAACTCGATGGTGAAATCGCCGCCGACATCGGCAGGAACCTGCGGATCGATCCGCACCTTCACCCGGTCGATGTCATTCACGCCGTTGCCGTAGAACTGGAGCGCATAGCCGCTACTCGCCGGTTCCGCAGGGGAGGCGGGCGCCGAGGGCGCAAACAGGAGGCAGGCGATACCGATGAGCGTTGTCAGAATGGACGTGCACAAGAAACGATGACTGCGCATCTCAACCCCTTCTCTCCAATCACATCGATATCGATTGTACAGGTAAAGCATTATCAAAAGATGACACCATTTTTTGACGGGATGAATTGTGACTTCACTGCGAAAAGCAACCACGAAGGTCACAAAGGAAATGCGCTTCATTTTTATTAACCTTCGTGCGCTTCGTGTCCTTTGTGGTTAAGCCTTTTTGCAGTGGACTCAATTGTGGATTATTCCTTCCTTCGCCGGAGCATCAGCACAAGCCCGGCGACTGCCAGCAGCAATCCCGCAGCAGCGATGCCGGGCAACCAGAATGGCGGATCGGAAGACGCGGGTGGCGGAGCAACCGGAGAAGGACTGACCGGTGCAACAGTCGGGGCTTCGTGTAGAGAAGTCGGTATCATTGAAGCGCCGGGCGGCACAGATGCCGTCGGCAGAGGAGTTGCTGCCAAGTCAGGGGTGCTGGTCTCCGTAGCTGCAACGCTGTCTGGCGATGGCTGCGGAGTTGGCAGCGGCGCGATTGGTGCTGGTGGAGAAATCGTTGCAGTCGTCAATTCCGCCGGCATTCGCCAGGGAGTCTCGTTCGACCAGGCAGGACCGGGAGGCGAGCCGCCGACGCGCAGAAAGCCGTTGCTTGGACCGCCTGGCGCGCCCGACGTGTCATAGACCGTCGCACCCGTGCCTTCGTCGAAGTGATACAGCGCAACCGTATCGGGATCGGGGGGGAACGGCGCAGTGGGCGGGGTGAACGGTTCGCGGTAGCGCACCACACGCGAGATGCGCACCTCGTCGATCCAGCCGCGAAACGACGGGTATTCGGGACCGGCATCGTGTTTCTCGGCGCCGATAACCAGGAACGGATCGGCGGGGTACTGCGTCGTTCGTCCGTCGCGGTAACTGACATCGCCGGTTGGACCGTCGCTGCTGGCATCGAGGCGACCATCGACAAAGATTGCCAGCGCGCCATCGATGGCGGAACGTGTGACCGCAAGATGATGCCAGCGTCCATCGGTCACCTCAGCGCGACCGCAGAGCGTTGTTCCTTCTGCGCCGTTGTTGACGCCGAACGCCACCCGTCCACCCGCCAGGGAGATGCCGTAGTCGCCGTAATCGCCGGCGAAGTAGACATCGCGGTCGATCACGATATTGCCATTGATCCAGTTATCGCCGCCGGGTATGCAGGGAGCGGCGGCATTCTCGCCGGGGAGCGCCTTGAGCCAGAACTCGATGGTGAAATCGTCGCCGACATCGACCGGGCGCGGCGGCGCATCGAGCGGGATGACAACGCGGTCAGCGCCATCGCGCCCGGCGCCGTAGAAGCGTAACGAGAAATCGCCCTGCGTCCTGCCGGGGTGCGCCGGGATCAGCGTCAGTAGCAGCGTCAGGATGAGGAGCGGCAAACGGAGCAATGTCAGCCGATGTATACAAAAGACGGGCATTGTCGAGCATTGCGCAGCATTACGGCTCTTCCGGTGGAACCAGAGGTTCAAGCATCCTGATCAAGTCAGGAACATCGTGTTGCACAATATCCCACACTTTGAACAGATCAAGACGGAAGTAATCATGCACGATGCGATGCCGTAATGCAATAATCTGAGACCAGGGGATTTCGGGATGAGCCATTTTCGTCTCGTCTGAGATTTTACGCGCGGCTTCACCGATGTTCTCCAGAGCCTTTGCAATGGCGTGCTGGTAGAGGGAATTACGTCGAAAATCCTCCCACGTAAGTTCCTCGCTGAACTGACGCGCTATCCTGGCCGCAATCAACATGTCCAGCAAATAAGCATCATCTCGCCACATAGACGCGTTCCAGATGACTTAAGATATGTTTTCGACGAATATAGTTCTCACTTTGTTCAACCAGCGACCGCTCAACCAGATCCACCTTGCGACCAAATATCTCCTCTAGTTCGCGCACCATCGCCAACCACTGCTGAAATGTCCACTGCACGCCTGGTTCGAATGTTACCAGGATGTCCACATCGCTATCTGGACGAAAATCGTCGCGCAGCGCCGATCCGAAGATTGCAAATTCCACAACGCGCCAGCGATGGCAGAAGTCGGCAATCGCTTCTCGTGGCAGATCGATCTGTAATGGCATGGCTTCACCTCACTCCCCCCTGCTCACATCGCGCACCGCCTGCCGCCACGCATCGTCGAGCGGGCCCGGCGTGTACGGCAGGTAACTGCCGACCCGGTCGAGGACGCCGTCGTAGCGTTCGCGCAGCGCCTTGCCGATCCGATCAAGCGGCGCCGTGACGGCGAACATGTCGAGCATATCGTCGGTAATCAGCGCCCCCATGTCGGACCAGCGCCGCGTGGCTGCCAGGCGCGACAACTGCTCGCCGACGTCCTCCCAGCCGTGACATGCCAGCACCACGCGGTAGGTGGGCGTCGAGGCGTAGAACGCAATCTGTTCACGCACAAACGCGCGAGCGCTTTCCATACTCGCCTCGTCGGGACCGGTAATGAGAAACACGCTGCTCGTCAGGCTCACCTGCGATGGATCGCGTTCCGCCTTTGCCGCGCCGGCCGCCACCTGCGGTCGGACGATCTCATTAATATACTTGACACTATGAAACGGATGGACGTGAAAGCCGTCGCACAATTCGCCTGCAAGTCGCGCCAGCCCTTCATTGACGCCGGCGATGTAAATGGGAATGTGCGGATCGGCAATCGGACCAGGGTTGAAGAACGGCGACATGAGGGTATGGTTATAGAACTGACCGCGATAATCGAGTTTGCCGCCGGTCTGAAACGTATGCCAGATAGCGCGCAGCGCCTGAATATAGTCACGCAATTTGGGAACCGGCGGGTCCCAGGTCATGCCAAAGCGCCGTTCGATGTGCGCCTTCACCTGCGTACCCAGCCCCAGAATGAAGCGCCCGCCAGAGAACGCCTGAAGGTCCCAGGCAATCTGCGCCGTCACCATTGGGCTGCGCGCAAATGCAATGGCTACCGCCGTCCCCAGCTCAATTTCGGCGGTGTGATCGGCTGCCAGCGTCAGCGGCAAAAAGGGATTATGCTGAGTTTCCGGCGTCCAGAGCGCGGCGAACCCGACAGCTTCGGCGGCGCGCGCGATTTTGCCGGCTTCGTTGAGGCGACGCGCATCGACAACCAGGGTTGCATCGAGTTTCATAGGACCCCCTTTGTACTGGGAACAGCGCCGCCAAGCCGCTCATCGATGCGCGTCGCCGCATCAAGCGCGCGCCCAAGCGCCTTGAACAGCGCCTCGACCTTGTGATGATCATTATGACCATACAGCATGCGTGCGTGCAGGTTCATGCGCCCGTGCACGGCAATGCTCTCGAAGAGATGGGCAATCAGATCCGTGCCGAGTTGACCGACGCGCGGCGTCACAAACGCGGCATCGACCACGCAGTAGGGGCGCCCGCTCAGATCGACGGCAACGAACCCAAGCGCCTCATCCATCGGCACATACGCATGCGCCGTGCGCACCAGACCGCGGCGCTCGCCGAGCGCCCGGTCGAACGCCTGCCCCAGGCAGATGCAGACATCCTCCGCCGTATGGTGCTCATCGACATAGAGATCGCCCGTAGCGCGAACTGCAAGATCGAACAGACCGTGACGCGCGAACAGGTGCAGCATATGGTCGAGGAAGCCGATGCCGGTGGCAATCTCGGCGTTGCCGGCGCCATCGACATTGAGCGTCAGCGTCACGCTGGTTTCACCGGTCTGTCGTTCGACGGTCGCTGTGCGTGGCATCACTTGGGTCCTCCGCCAAGCAAGCGCAGGGCTTCGAGCAGTTGGGGATCATCATCCTCACTGTAGCGCGTCCAGTCGACTTCGAGCAGCACATCGGGGATAACGCCGCGCCCTTCGAGTTCCAGTCCGCTGCGCAGACGAAACCCTTCTTGCGCCAGCCAGAGGCGTGAACCATCACGCAGCGCGTGGGCATAGATCGTTTCGGTATTCCCCGCCGAACGCGCACCGACGACGATAGCGCCTGCCTCCGCCTGCAACACTGCCGCCAGCACCTCGGCGTAGGATGCCGTTTCTTCGTCGATCAGCACCACCAGACCGGCGCTGAGGGTGCGCATATCCGGTCCGGCAGGCGCATTGACGACCAGTGGGCGCACATAGTCGCGTCCGAAAAAGACGCCAACCTGCCCGCGCACAAAATGGCTCAGGACCCCCGACAACACCTCACCCCACCCGCCGCGGTTCGAGCGCAGATCGATGATCAGGCCGCGCAACGGACCGCCTGCCACCAGATCGGTGAGGGCGCCGCTCACCTGTTCTCCCATATCGTGGACCCAGAGCGTCGGCACGGAGACATAACCGATGTCGCCGGGGAAGCGGCGATAGTAGGGCAGGATGCTGGCGTGCACCTCCTGGCGGGTGAGCAGCACATCGCGCAGTTTTGCGCCGGGACGCGCAATCGTCAGGCGCACCGACGTGCCGATCTCACCCTGAAGGTCGCCATCGGATGGCACGTAGGGACGTCCGTTCACCGCCACGATCCGGTCGCGCGGGCGAATATCGGCGCGTGCAGCCGGACTTTCCGGGAAAACCTGCTGCACAAAGCCGCCATCCGGCTTTGGCTGAACGATCACCCCAATGCCGACCCGTATCTCACGACCGCTGGCGATGGCATCTTCCGCTTCGACGGCGGCGGGCGGGACGAAGCGCGAGTGATGGTCATTCAGTTGCGCGACCATATCGTTCATCGCCGTGTAGAACTCATCACGTGATTGCGCTCGCATAATCCGGGTGCGATACTCGGGATACAACCCGTTCCAGTCAATGCCGCCAAAATCGGCATAGAGATACTTCTCGTTCACAATGCGCCAGACTTCATCGAAGATCTGGAGTCGTTCATTGAGCGTGGGAACATCGGGCGTCGGGATTCGGGTGGGCAGCGGCGTCGGGGGAGGGGGTGGAGAGGGAAGCGGGATTGCTGTCGCCGGTAGCGATGTTGATACGCTCGATGTCGCAATCCCGGCAGTCCAGACCGGAGGCGTGTCAGTCGCCACCGGCGTGGCCATCATCGCCGGCGCCACGCCGCAGCCGGTCAGCGTGACCACGCCAACAAAAGCGCCCAGTTGAAGCAGAACATTTCTAAGAAGCATTCGCACCATCACCTGCCGCGTGATCTGCAATATAGACATCCCCAGGTTGCAGACCTACCTCACGATATCGAATGCGGAACGCAAGACCTGACCCGCCACTTCAGCGCCAAGGCGTGAACCTTCACCGCCATTTTCGATCATTACCACGACGGCAAACCGCGGTTGATCGACGGGCGCGATTGCAATGAACCAGGCGTGGGCGCACAGCCTTTCGGGATCAGCCGATGTCGGGCAGGGATACTCCGCCGTACCGGATTTACCGCCCACTTCGACGCCAGGAACCGCATTCGCCGCTTTCCCGAACCCATAGGCTACAGCAGCGCGCATATTCGCGCGCATGCGCTCTGCAACATCGACCGGCATGACCCGTCGGATTGGGCGCGGACCGTTGCGCACCACCGTCGTTCCATCAGGACGAATAATCTCTGCCACCAGAAATGGTCGCATCATCATACCATCATTGGCGATGGTTGCGGCAACCATTGCCATTTGTAACGGCGTGACCTGCAACTCCCCCTGACCGAAGCCGGTATCAGCGAGCGCAGCGCGGCTGGTCAGAAAACCGGGGTTGACATAAAGCAGACTCGGCAGGGTTGGCAAGTCGGTAAAGCCATTATAGACGTTCGAGGCTTCCTGGGGGCGATAGATATCGAAGCGGCGGGCAGTTTCAGCGAGCAAGTCCGGTCCGAGTCGCATCGCATACTCGGCAAACGCCGTATTGCACGAGAAGGCATAGACCCGTTCGAGATTCGGTTCGGCGGGGAACGGCGTTGAACGGATGATCCCTTCCAGCCCGGTGCGCACCGCATTGACCACCGGCGGCGCGCCTGGTTCCGTTGGGCGCTCATCGGGGCAATCGATCGCATCGGGACGTCCCTGCGCTGGATGGAGCAGGGTTGCCACAGCCGTCACGGTTTTGAATGTCGAGCCAGGTGCATACCTTCCCTGCGTGGATCGATTGAGCAACGGCTGACCGGCGCCTTCAGCATTGAGAGCGCGCCAATACTCATCGATCCGCCGGTTTTCCGCCTGACGGTCGGGCGCCGCCGGATTAAACGCCAGACCGCGCGGATCGAAACCGGGGCGTGAGACCATTGCCAGCACCGCGCCGGTGCGCGGATCGAGCACCACGATCGAGCCGGTACGCTCACCAAGCGCCGCGTGCGCCGCAGCCTGCAACCGCGCATCGATCGTCAGGCGCACCGTATCGCCGACGCGCGGCCGATTAAGCAGCGCGTCCTGGATGCGCCGCCACGAATCACGCTCGCCGGAGAGGTAGTCGTTGTACGTGGCTTCGATACCGGACTGACTGAAACGACTGCTGAAAAACCCGACGATAGCGCCAAACGCCGTGGGATCATACGTTTCGGCAAGCGGGTAGCGACGCACGGCATAATTGCCTTCGACGACTTCGGTTGCCACAATCACGGTTCCGTTGCGATCAAGGATTGGTCCGCGCTGGACCTTCAGCGCTGCAATCACTTTACGCACATTGCTGGTCGTCTGACCGGTCTGTTGATCGACGAACACTGCGCCGGCAATCGCGTCCGCATACACGAACTGTTGGCGGAAGAGTTGGAGCGCCAGCCCGACGAAGCCGATTGCAATCGCCAGAGACAGATGCTGGACATGGCGCGTGATACCGGCAGAACCCGAAGGCAGCGACAAACGCGCAGCGACATACAGCAGCGGCAGCGCGAGCCACAGCGCCGCCATCCAGCGACTATCCTGGTCGATTGGCTGCAGCAAGCCGTAGATCAGCAGCAGAGCCGCAACACCCAGACTGATGAACCGAATGACCGAGCGCACTGTCAATCGAGTGGCAGCGACGCACGCACCGTGACGCCGCCTCCATCCAGTTCGAACACATCGAGACGACCATCGTGCTCAGCGAGACGATACTGCATCGTGCGCAGGGAGCGCCACCCGGGGCGCTCATACGTCCCATCGAGCAAACCAATGCCATCGTCCTGGATCATCAAGACAACCGATGACGAGTCGTACCGCAGGGTCACGCTGACCGACGACGCATGCGCGTGCTGTTGAACATTGAGAAAGGCTTCCTGTGCAAGACGCACCAGCAACTGGTGTTGCGCATAGCGCACCTGCCGTGCTCGTCCCAATTGGGTGACGCGAACCGCAATGCCGGTATGTTGACTGAACCGCGATGCCAGAATATCGATGGCTGTTCCCAGTTCGACATCGGTAGTCGACGGCGGGGCAAACAGCAGGCGGCGCAATTCGTCGGCGCCGTGTTCTGCGGTGCGAATGCGTGTTGCCTGCGCCACCGGCGACGGTTCGCTGGCGTCACGTGGTATGGAGCCGATTCTGCCGCCTTCGCGCGGCAGAGAGAGCGTATCGGGCGGCGCTGAGCGATGTGGACGCACATCCGGTCGTTCAGGGGGACGGCGCAGCGGCGCACGGCGATGTTCCACGTAGTCGCGCGCCATTTCCACCACGGGATGCACCAGAGCGCCAAACAACGGCGGCACAATCATTGTCGGCGCCAGCGTCATCCAGGAGTCCCCGCCGGCAAGCACGCGATCAGCCGGCGGCGACCCCGTAGCCCACAGGGCTGCCAGATCGATCGACACGAAGGTCAGTCCCGCCATGATACCGCCGCGCCAGCCGTACATCAATGCCGGCAGCACCAGTGAACTGCTTGCACAGATCAGAAAAGGGCTGTCCCATCCGCCGCTGAACAGGACCAGAGCAACGCCGTAGACAATGTCGATCAGCAGGATCGTGGGGTCACGTCGGACAATGCGCAAATACGGCTGGGCAAACCGCGTGGCAAGGACGTTGACCAGCAATGCCGCAGACAGCGCCCACAACTGCGTTGCATCGAGCAACCCCTGCGCCAGCAACCAGAGGAAAGTCGCCCCCCACACTATCCAGCGGGACGTAAAAAAAATCACGTGGTCTGCCAGCCATGGGTTTGGCGGAAGGCGTGTCCCGCTCACGCTACACCTCGCGCATTTACGAATGAGCCGGTCAACAACCGAGCCGCCGGCGTATCTCGACAGAAGTGGACGACAGCGTCGGGGCTTGTAATGCTAAGTGTAACAGAAAGCAGCGGCAGCGGCAAGGGTAGATTAGGGGTGAGGGGGGAGAGGTGAGGGGGGAGAGGTGAGAGGTGAGGGGGGAGAGGTGAGGGAGAGTAAGTCTCAGAAGCCAGCGGTAGCGGGGAGGATCATCTGGTGCAATCGTGCAAAATTCCCTTGACGAAAGCAGGTGCATTCTGGTTCAATAGCACGAGTCATTGAATCAGAGTTTATCTGGAGGTTAAGAGGAACGGCATGGACATCGCGACAATCGTTCTCTTTATCCTTGGTCTGGCGCTGCTCATCGTCGGCGCAGAGGGATTGGTGCGCGGCGCATCGCGCATGGCGCTGGGATTGGGCATTTCACCACTGGTTGTCGGGTTGACCGTCGTCGCTTTCGGCACCAGTGCACCTGAACTGGCGGTCAGCATCCAATCGGCGCTCGCCGGTCCGAGCGGCGCGGATGTGGCACTGGGCAATGTTGTGGGCAGCAATATCGCCAATGTGTTGCTCATCCTGGGCATTTCGGCGGCAATTACGCCGCTCGTCGTGCAGCAGCAACTCATCCGACTCGACGTGCCGCTTATGATCGGCGCATCGCTGCTGGTGTTCATTATGGCCATGGATGGCGTCATTAGCAGAATCGATGGGCTTCTTCTGTTTAGCGGAATTGTGATCTATACTGTGTTTGCAATTTACCAGAGCCGCAAAGAGTCGGCGGAAGTGCAGCAAGAGTACGGCGCCGAGTTTGATACCGGCAAACCGCAGTCCCTCAGCGATTGGATCAAGAATATGCTGTTGCTGGTCGGTGGGCTGGCGCTGCTGGTGCTTGGCGCGCGCTGGCTGGTCGACGGGGCGATCAGTTTTGCACGGATGTTTGGCGTCAGCGAACTGGTGATCGGGTTGACAATTGTAGCAATCGGAACGTCGCTGCCGGAAATCGCCACATCGATCATTGCTGCGCTGCGGGGCGAACGTGATATTGCTGTCGGCAATGTGGTGGGCAGCAATCTCTTCAATCTGCTGTCGGTGCTTGGGTTGTCCAGCATTGTCGCGCCGGCAGGTGTTAACGTCGCTCCGGCGGCGCTCAATTTCGATCTGCCGGTCATGCTGGCTGTAGCAGTTGCGTGCCTGCCGATTTTCTTCACCGGTCGATTGATCGCGCGCTGGGAGGGATGGCTGTTTCTGGGATACTATGTTGTCTATACGCTCTATCTTGTGCTGGCGGCGTCGCAACACGACATCCTGCCTGCATTCAGTAACGTGATGGGGCTGTTCGTGCTGCCGCTGACGGCGATGACCCTCGTTATCCTGGCGTGGCGCGCCTTACGCTCGGAACGGCGCACGGCGGCATCGTAAGCAGAATGGTCAGAGTGCGACAGTGGATGTGGATACTGGCGATGATCCTGGCGACCGGGTGCAGCCGGGGTGCAGCGCCGCCGCCGACGCGCTTCGTCCCGACGCGTATGCCAACCATCGCGCTCTCGCCAACAAGCATGGCGTCGGGCGCCGCCGATACCGGCTGGATCGTCGCTGCACGCGGCGTTGAAGTTCGCACGCTGACCGACATCGGTATCATTGCCGACGTTGCCACACCGATCTACGTGGTTCGTCTCAATCCGGCGCTTGTGCGCCTGCGCGTCCGCTATGCGCCCGATACGCCGCAACTCCTGCGGACCTGGGTTGCAGCGCACCATCCGCTCGTTGCCGTCAATGGCGGCTTTTTTACGGCGGACAATCGGGCAACGGCGCTCATCGTGGCTGATGGCGAAGCGCATGGCGCATCCTACGCCGGTTTTGGCGGTATGCTCGCCGCATCAGCCGATGGACGAGTCTGGATCCAGGCGCTGCGAGATGAGCCGTATGACCCTGCGATGCCGCTCGATCAGGCGATTCAGTCGTTTCCGATGCTGGTCTACCCCGGCAGCGCCGTCGCCGAGATCGCTGACAATGGGCAACGCGCTCGCCGTACTGCGGTTGCCGTAGATCGCGCGGGTCGCCTCCTGATCATTGTCTGCCCGACCAGCGCATTTTCGCTTCAGGCGCTGGCAGCCTGGCTGGCCTCCTCGGACCTGGAGATCGACCGGGCGCTTAACCTCGATGGCGGCTCATCGAGCGGTTTGTTCGTGGATGCCGGCGATGTTCGCTGGCAGATCGACTCGTTTGTGGCGCTTCCCTCGGTGCTGCTGGTCGAACCGCGCACGCCGTAACAGCGGCGATGCAATCTCCCTGCGATGGGTCTAAGGATGAACAGTTGCGGGCTAACGCCCGCGCCGAAGCAGTGCAAGCCCCTGCGGGGCTGCGCACAAGGGCGCGTTTGGGGCACGTCCAATACCCCCTCTCGCCGTGTGGGAGCGGGGGGCAGGGGGTGAGGGGGCAGCGCCGGGCGGCTGCGGGGTGAAACGGTCGTGCGTTATCGGCCTGCCTGGCGCCTGACGGCACAGGCTATGGGGAGCGATGCCACTTTCAGAAATCCTCGCTGCGCTCCGAATGACACGTCTCATTGTCGCATCAGCCCGGACCGGTGATGTCGCGGGAGCGGAAGAGGTGCAGCGAGAGAAACAGGAACAGCGCCGAGTAAACCGCGACCACGAGGGTCGCCTGGAGCGGCGAGGGCAGTTGGGACAGATCGAGCGGCGCTGTAGTTTCGGGGCGCAAACCAAATGCGTGGCGGTTCATGAGGGTCAGGGTGTTGATGTTTTGCCCGATCGTCAGGTTGTACGCCAGCGCCCATACGCCGCCAAGAACGCGCAGCAATGCCAGTGCGCCAAAGCCAGCCTCGACGACGATATAGGAAAGACCGACCGCCAGCCCGCCGAGCAGCGAGCGCGTAAGCAGTGTGGCATATGCCGTCAACAGGATATACGGCAGCAACACGTAGAGCGCACGAAGAATCCCCAGGATCAGGTTCACCAGATCACCCGGTGTTATGCTCACGCCAGCGCCGAGAAGCGGTGCGAGCAACAGCCCGAGGAGCGAAGCAAGCGCCACTGCCAGGAGGGTCGCCGTTGCGAGGGCAAGCATGATGGTCGCCAGTTTCGCCAGCAGGTAGCGCTCGCGCACCGGATCGCGCGCCAGGTGAGTGCGGAGCGTTCCCCAGCTATACTCACTGCCAATCGCGCCAGCCGCAAAGATCACGGCAAAAATGCCGCCCAAACCATTGATGTGGCTCAACGCCGTAGCAAAAATGCCGGGAAAGAGAAGACCACGCCGCCACTCCTCGAATTGTGCGCTCACAACGCCCTCTCGCACCGGCATGCCGACCGTCAGCGCAAACTGGACCAGCACCTGCGCCACCAGCAGCGCAAGAAAGATGGACAGCAGGATCCAGCTCAATGGTCGGCGCGACAGTTTGATCCATTCAGCGCGAATGAGATTGATCATCACTGCTCACGATCAGCGGTTACTTCGAGGAAGAACTCTTCCAGACTGGTTTCGTACTGCCGGATTTCCGTTACTGGCACACCGCCGGCGGTCAGGAGCGCATTAATCTCAGCGGTGCGATCGCCGGGCGCCTCGATAAGGAATGCATCGCCATACTCGCTGATGCGCGAAACCCATGGCGTTGCACGAAGGAGCGCTTCAGCCCGCTCGCGGTCGCCGATCACGCGCACCAGCACGCCGCGCCGCAGCAAGGCGGCTACTTCTCCCTGGGCAATAATGCGCCCCTGCTTAAGGATGGCGACGCGCTGACAGATCTGTTCGACTTCGTGGAGCAGATGACTGCAAAGAAATACGGTGCGTCCGCTGCCCGACAGCGAGCGCACGAGATTACGAATCTCGTGTTGACCGGCGGGATCAAGGCCATTTGTCGGCTCATCGAGCATGATCAGGCGCGGTTCGTGGAGCAGCGCCGCCGCGATCCCCAGTCGCTGCTTCATCCCCTGGGAGTATGTGCCAAACCGATCACGGGCGCGAGCAGTCAGATCGACCTGCGCCAGCACCGCTTCGACCCGGCGGTCGGGAAGACCGGCTGCGCGCGCCAGCACCCGAAGATTGTCGCGCCCGGAAAGATAGGGGTAGAACGCAGGCGCTTCGATCATTGCGCCGACCTCACGAAGCGCCGCTGCCGCTTCACGCTGAATATCGCAGCCAAGCACAAATGCCTGGCCGGAAGTCGGGCGAATCAGCCCTAACAACATGCCGATCGTCGTGGTTTTCCCTGCGCCATTCGGCCCAAGGAAGCCGAAGATTTCGCCGGGACGCACCTCGAAATTGATGCGATCAACAGCAACACGGTTGCCAAACCGCTTGGACAGGTCTTTTGTATAGATGACCGCATCCATAGACAAACCTTCGGATGACCGGATCAGAGATGCTCCCCACAGCGAAGGCGCCCCGACGATCTCCCCGCACTGCGGGCGCCCCTGCGGGCAACGTTCCCTGTTCAATGGGCGCTCCTCATACTGACGCCAGGCTGGCAAGCGATGACGTTCCGCAGTGAAAGCGGAGCGCATCGGGCAGTGTCACGCGCCAGCCGGCAAAACTGCGTCCGCCGGCAAACTCCTGATACGAGACGACGGCGCCACCGCTCACCAGCACATTGCACAATGCCTGTGTCGCCTCCACTGCGTCGGACTCATCATACCGACCGACATCAACATAACAACGCGGCGCGTCCCCTCCACGCATGCGGTGGCGTTCCAGCAAAGCGGCTATTCGCCGGATCGGTGGCAACTGTGGCGATTGCGCCAGAGCGCCGCCAAAGATGTCGGGGTGGTGCAGCGCAATCATCAACGCGCGGGTTGCGTTCTCATTCGCGCCGCCAATGATCCGGTCGAGCGGGTCGTGCGACGTAGCGTACCGGGCATCGATCCATGGCACGACATCATCGACGACAAAGCCCATGACTATCGCAGACGACGCGCGCAGCGGCGGCGGCTCGATCAGCACGGCAATGATGGGCGCTATTTCCTGCTGGTCGATCAGCAGATCGAGCAACAGGGGCAGCTCTGCTGAGAGCAGATACGCCTCGCCATCGAGGATGTACGCTGTCGGGTAACGTCGGGCGGCGGGATCATAGCCGGGAGGGAGATAGACCCACACACGCCGCCAGCAAGCAGTCGCTGCACTCCATATGACGTGCATTCCGGCAAACATCGGCGTTTCGGCGAGCGTATCGAACCCGGCGACCGGCGCTGCGGCGCCGGGCATCTCGAGCACCGACATCATCCGCAGCGGGTTGGTTATGATCATCCGCTGCGGGTTCAGCGGATCGGGCGTGCACCGGTCGAGCCATCGCGTGCGTACCGCCATCTCCGACACATCGACCGCAAATGCATACGCAATATGCGCATCGAGCGGCAGATGCGTTGTGAAGTAGAACAGATCACTTCCCTGCAAGCGTGTCATCCGGGTTTGATCCGGACGGTAGCCAAGAATATCGCCGACGACCGACACCGATTGTGCGGTGGGGCTGCGGAACAGCCAGGTGACGGCGCCATCGTACTCGATGAGGGGGGCTGGCATATCACTGCCAGCCGCCAGAAACTCATCGATCAGCGCAGCAATGGTTTCAGGCGATGCATTGCTGGACATACGGCGCTCGATCTCGGC
Organism: uncultured Roseiflexus sp.; assembly: GCA_937935075.1. Taxonomy (GTDB): domain Bacteria; phylum Chloroflexota; class Chloroflexia; order Chloroflexales; family Roseiflexaceae; genus Roseiflexus. The sequence goes on from CALGYB010000002.1 coordinate 13,960, forward strand.
GCGCAGATCGGCGAACGTTGGACGAAACAGGGCGCTGCCACTCATTCAGAACCTCCTCGCAACGACGCCAGGCTTCTGCAGCGCCTTGACGAGCGCTGCGCGACTTCTGCATACGTACCGTTATCAAGAATGAATGAGGTACGCGCTCCACGCAGCTACTCGCGCGCCAGTTCCTGCTCCAGCGCCTGTTGCACTGCCTGCGGATTCGCCTGACCGCGCGTGGCTTTCATCACCTGCCCGATCAGGAATTTGATGGCGGTCGCCTTGCCGCGCCGATATTCTTCTACAACCTTCGGGTTGCCGGCAATCGCCTGCCGCACCAGATCGGTCAGCGCGTCACCCGCTCCAATAACTGCCAGACCCCGTTCAGCAACGATCAGCGCTGGAGAACGCCCCTCACGAAAGGCGGCCTCGAACGCTTCTTTAGCGCTGGTGCGCGTGATCACACCCTGGTTCAACAACTCCTGAATCTCGCCGATGTACTCGGGGCGCACCCGTTGCGCGGCGCTCTCCAGTGTCTCGCCGGTGTCCTTCAGCAACCGAAAGAACTCGCCGGTCATCCAGTTTGCCACGTCCTTCGGCATTACGCCGCGTGCGCGCGCTGCTGCGACTGCCTGCTCATAGAAATCCGAAACCGGACGCTCATCGGTCAGCACACCAGCGTCATACGCCGTCAGATCATACTCCTCGATGAACCGTCTACGACGCGCATCGGGCAATTCCGGCAGTTCGGCGCGCCGCTCCTCGATCCAGGCGTCGGTCAGGCGCAGCGGCGGAATATCCGGTTCCGGGAAGTAGCGATAATCCTCGGCAAACTCTTTGGTGCGCTGCGCGACCGTCGTCCCGCTGGCTTCGTCCCAGCCGCGTGTCGATTGGACAATCGGCTCACCGACTTTCAGCGCCCGGATTTGACGTTCGATCTCATACGCCAGCGCCCGCTCGACGAAGCGAAACGAGTTGATGTTCTTGATCTCGACTTTGGCGCCGTACTCTTGCTGCCCGGCGGGGCGCACCGAAACATTGGCATCGCAGCGCAGCGCACCCGACTCCATATCGCCGCTGTTGACGCCGATCCAGACCAGGATCTGGCGCAGTTTCTGGAAGTAGCGGCGCGCTTCCTCCGGCGAGGAAATGTCCGGCTTCGAGACAATCTCCATAAGCGGCACGCCAGCGCGGTTGAAATCGACGAGCGACCCGCCATCGTTCGTGTGGATCAGTTTGCCGGTGTCTTCCTCGATATGCACGCGCGTCAGCCCGATGCGCTTTGGACCGTGATCTCCCTCGATCTCCACCCACCCGTCGACGCAGAGCGGATCATCGTACTGGCTGCGCTGATAACCGGATGGCAGGTCGGCGTAGAAATAATTCTTACGGCTGATGACATTCTCGTGGGAGATGCGACAGTTGAGCGCCAGACCGGTAAGCGCCGCGAGTTCGATAGCGCGACGGTTCGGCACGGGCAAAGCGCCGGGCAACCCCATGCACACCGGGCAGACATGCGTGTTCGGCGGCGCACTGGCATAATCGGCGCTGCAACCGCAGAACATTTTCGCGCGTGTCAGGATCTGCGCGTGGATTTCAAGCCCAATCGTCACCAGATAGTCCATGCGTTTCCCCGCAATGATGCTATTCCTGTGTCAGCATTATAGCATCAGCCGAGCTTGTATCCGATCTGGCGCAGGAACCCTTTGCGCCAGGCGATATCCTCTTCGCCCTCAATTCCCGCAGGAGCGCTGCCGTCGATCACGCCGAGCACGCCGCGCCCCTGCTCCGTTGTGGCGACAACCACTTCGAGCGGGTTGGCGGTGGCGCAGAAAATCCGGCACACTTCTGGAACCGCTTTGATGGCGTTGAGCACATTGATCGGATAATATCCCGCTCCCAGCACGACGATAAAGGTGTGCCCGGCGCCGATTGCCAGCGCATTGCGCCGCGCCAGGTCGATCAGGTCCTCATCGACGCCGCTCCAGCGCACCAGGCATTTGCCGGACGCCTCGCAGAACGCCAGTCCGAACTTGATGCCCGGAACTGCGGTGACCAGCGCCTCGTGGATGTCTTCGACCGTCTTGATGAAGTGCGTCTGCCCCAGAATGATGTTCAGTCCATTTGGGTTTTCGACCTTTACGGTTGTCAGTTGCATATGCTCCTCCTGTTATGCTATTGAGAGGATGAATGTCGGTTCTGCTGGCGGCAGGCGCCCTGAGCCTGTCGAAGGGCGCCTGCCGTCGTCTGCCTTGCACCAGGCGCCTGCTGCTGGCGGCTAGCCGGATTTAATGCTCAAAAATCATGGTTTGACGCTCTCTGCTGCGGTTGGTATAATCGGTGCAATTATAGAACAAGCTCCCCACGTGCAGAAAAGAGCCTCCATGGATCTCAGTTACTTTATCACTCCCAACCCCGACTTCGGCGCCCCGGAATGGGTCTTTTTTATTGCTCAGTTCGTGGTGGCCATTGCCGGCGCGTACCTGACCTTTATGCATGTCGATACAAATCCGGTGCGCGGTCCGGCGCTGCGTCGTCTGGGGTACGCTTTGCTCATTCTGGGGCTGCTCGGAGCGATCATCGGCGCACTGCGGCGCAGCGCCATCGAACCCTTCACGGCGCCGTACTGGATGACGATCATGACGGTGCTGTCCATCGCGCTGATCATCTATGCCGTGTACTACGCCCGGTTTGTGTATCCCGGTCGGCTGGCAGCCTGGGAGGCATCGCAGCGCGGCAAAGGAGCGCGGGCCGCTGTGCGTTCGCAGCCGACACAGCGCGCAGCGGTGCGTGAAAGTGCGGTGCGTCAAGAAAAGGTTCCTGCCAACGGTGCTGCGCCGCGCCCGTCGAGTGGGCGACGCGCTGCGCGACGGGAACATAAGCGGCGGAATAAGTAGGGGTTATAAATCTGATCCCTAACCCCTACTCCCTAACCCCCAAACGTTGTCTGCCGCAACATCAGGAAGCCGCCGATCCGGTACGCCAGCGTGGCGTCGATGCGGTAGGGACCGCCGGGAACGCCAGCGAACGGCGTTTCGACGAACTCCTGATCGCCGCTGATGGTGGCGCTGCCGGAGGCGCCGTGCGCGCCGGCGATGTCGAGAACCACAAACTGCGGGCGCGCGCCCCGCGCGTACAGGAGCGAAATGCTCGCCATCGGCGGCGCCGGGCTGACATGCGTCACCCGCACCAAACGCAGCCGCGCGGGGCGCGCACCGGCGATCAACGCTGCCGCTGCCAGCACTCCGATGCCGATTGCCGCCCAACGTCGCCACTGCATCACAGCACCTCGCTACGCCACACCAATGTCCCACGCCGCCTTCAAGTCCTGCGCCGAATACCGGCGAAACGCCAGAATGGTGTTGGTGCGCCTGATGCCGTCGATCTGCGCCAGGCTCGCGGGCACGACTTCAGCCAGCTGTTCGTACTCCGCCAGCCGCAGCACCGCAATGATGTCGAACTCGCCGGTGACGCTGTAGACTTCTGCGACATTCGGCAGGTTGGCGATCGTCTGCGCGATCTGTGCAATTTTCGCTGGCTCCGCCTGAATGAGCACGAAAGCGGTGAGCATCGGGGTTCCTTTCCATTCTCGTGTATAATTGGCGCCGTTGTTGTGTGGGTTCGGAGCAGTGCGACACATCTGCCATGATAGCAGAGTTTCCCATGTTTCTCATGCTAATGCGCGGTCATTTGTACACTACTGCTGGGGCGCTGCGGGCGAACGCCCTCGCTAAGGACGCAGTTCGACGGCGCTCACCGCAAGTGAAAGCCCCGTTGGCTGCTGATGCCAAGGCGTTGTGGATTGTTACGCCTTACGAACCGGGCGCTCGAACATCTTGTCTGACTGACCGTGATGTAGAGCCTATCCGAAAAATCGCTGACTGAAGTGCGACCGGGTAGGCGAAGGCAATGCCTTCGCCTACCCAACAACGCTTGACTATGGCAAAAAGTCATCCCCTGACAGTGGGCATTGACGTCGATAGACTTAACCAACGCGGGACACAGCATAGCCGGTGCAAGCGGGACAGGATAGAACAATGACGGATGAGAGACGCGCGCAGTATACCCTTGACGATCCGAGCGGCGGCATCTCCTGGCTGTGGCGTTACACGGCAACGCAGTGGAACCGGCTCTTTGGCTTGAATATCAGCCGTCTCGACGATTTGCTGTACGTCGGCGGCGAGTTTCATGCCAGTCAATGGCCTCATTTGCATGCGCTGGGTATTCGCGCGGTCCTGAGCCTTCAGGCGGAGCGCGTGGATGCCTTTGAGGGACCTCAGCCGGATCGGGTGTTGCGACTGGAAGTCGCCGATTTTCATCCGCCGACCATCGATCAATTGCATCAGGCAGTCGCATTCGTGAGTGCTGCACACGCTGATGGGCTGCCCACCCTGATCCACTGTCACGCCGGGGTGGGACGCGCGCCATTGACCGTAGCGGCATATCTGGTGGCGCAGGGGCTGACAGGCGCCGACGCACTGGAGCGGGTGCGGCGTGCGCGCCCGATCATCGGGCTGAACGAGCGACAGATGCAGCGGCTGATCGAGTGGGAACAGGTAGTGCGCGGTTGATCTGCTATAATGGCCGCCCTGATGAAGCCTTTCAATATCACACTCAAAACCGGTTCGCTTCGCTTAGACGGAAAGGCGACGCGATACGCCATCGTTCCGGTATTGCTGACATCCGGATGGATTGCGGCAATCGCGGTTCTTGGTTCATCTGACGTTCTCGTCTGGGCGCTTTCGAGCGCTGGGACACTGGCGTTGCTGGCAGGCGCTGCGCTGGCGCTGTGGATCGTTCCGGGGATGGCGCTGATCAGCCTGCTCTGGCGCGACCACACCTTGAGCGCTATCGAGCGCGTTGGTGTGGCATGGGGCGTTGGCGCGGCGCTGCCTCCGATCCTGTTGCTTCTGGCGGATCTCCTCGATCTGCCATGGAATCGTATCACAACGGTCGCGTATGTGGTTTTTGCTGTGAGTGTCTGGCTGTTTGCAGTGTGGCGCAACGCAAAGGCGCCAGAACGCGCGCCGCAGCATGATCCGGCGAACGGACGGATTGCTCAAGGCTATGCCGCCTCCCTGATGATCGGTCTCGTGGCGCTGGCGTTGATTGCCCGTCTCTACACCACGCGCGATATGCT
>CALGYB010000003.1 GCA_937935075.1 uncultured Roseiflexus sp.
GGTCAGGGAGGGAGCGCGGCGCCTGAGCCGGTCGAAGCGACGAAGGCCCGCTCCTCGTCGCTCACATCGCTTGGATAGGGTTGACGTGTCATACTGAAATCATACCACGTGTATCTCTGAAGTGCATAACAGGCTCTAGAGAGGCAGGCAGATAATCTGGCGTTCGGTATCCTCCAGTGAACCTGCTATTGCTATCAGTTCAAGATCACGTATCGCCTGTCCAATCGAGATCGTTTGCTGATGCGCATAGATTACGCCGCTGAAAGCGATACCTGTACGCAACCGATGAGCAGCCTCTGCCAGCAGATCATCATCGAAGGTGACAAGTACTCGACCAAGCGTCGTTGCATGATCGAGCAGTGCAGCATCATCCAGTGTGTGGGCGCCGTCTTCATATGCCGTCAGCACATCTACATCGCGCAGGCGCAGTCCAATCGTGATCGCACGAGGCACGTGGTGATCCATGTATATGATCGACACGTGTTATGTCTGTGATTTCAGGCGCTCTATGAAAGGCGCAACAGGCGTTGTCTGACGAAGGGCGGCCACGCGCGCCTGACGACGAGCAATGTCCTGGTCGATCTCAGTCTTGTGATCCCAGTAGTAGGCAAGTGCAGAGTAGATCTGTCCGAGCGAGAGATAGGGATGCTGAAAATGCAATTCCTCAGCGCTCCAGCCATACGCAATTTGATCAAGCACCAGTTCGACGACTTTCATCGTCGTGCCAGCAATGCAGGGTATGCCCTCGTCATCAATGACAATATGCGGATAGGCAGTTGCAACCATTGACATACGGCTCCCTTTGACTCACACCTGTGCACCATTATATCAGTTTTGACCGGTTGCCGTGAGGTGCAGCGTCTGTGGTCTGCGACTCTCACCCTCGTGGCTCTCATGCTACGGTGAGAACTCTGGTATACTTCGCGGGGAGATGCCTTCGTTGCTGACGCTCCTCGCAATGACAACGGCTTAGAGTTATTCAAATATGTATTCGTTGGCATATGTACCCACCTGTTGACCCCATTATCATCCAGCTCGGTCCGCTGACGCTGCGCTGGTACGGCGTGCTGATCATGACCGGCGTTCTGGCGGCTGCCTGGGTTGGCGCGCGCCACGTCGAGCGGCGCGGGTTCGACCGCGACTCGGTGTGGGACCTGTTATTCTGGGTGCTCATTCCCGGATTGATCGGCGCGCGCCTCTATTATGTCTTCATCCAGTCGCCGCGCGGACCGGAGGGACTTGGACGCTTCCTCGCCAATCCGGTCAGTATTCTGGCGGTGTGGGAGGGGGGCCTGCATATTTTTGGCGGGTTTATGTTCGGGGTGTTAGGATTATGGGCGTTCGCGCGCGTCCGCAAGGTTCCGCTCCTGGTCTATGCCGACGCCATTGCGCTCGGTTTACCGCTGGGGCAGGCAATCGGGCGGTGGGCAAACTTTATCAACCAGGAACTGTACGGTCCGCCGACGACCCTGCCGTGGGGGTTGCGCATCGATCCCGATCATCGCATCGGTCCCTACCGCGATCTGACGGCGTTCCCGGAAACGACGCGCTTCCACCCGCTGTTTCTGTACGAGTCGCTCTGGAACCTGATCGGTTTTGCGCTGATCTTTTCGATCTGGCGGCGCTATGGCGACCGCCTGCACGATGGCGACGTGCTGCTCATGTACCTGGTGTGGTACCCGCTCGGGCGCTTCTTTATCGAGTTTCTGCGCACCGACTCCTGGTTCTTCCCGGGGACGCCGTTCAACACCGTGCATATTCTCTCGTTCGCCGCCGTCGTTGGTGCGGCTGTGTTGCTCTATCGAAGGCATAGACCAGGGATCAGGAGTTAGAGGGTTCTTGGTTCTTATAGAGCGAACAACCAGATGTTGCACAATAATGGCCCGTGTTGACCGCCTTGCGGCTGACGTTGGCTTCGACAGGCTCAGCCAACGTCAGCCCGCTCTACGTCCTTGATGGTCGGCGAAGAGCAGCGCGGCTTCGCGGCGACGCAAGTACGCGCTTAGCCAACGTCAGCCCGCTCTACGTCCTTGATGGTCCGGCTTGATGGTCCGGGTTTTGGTTGATCGATCTATTAGTTCTCAGTTCTTGGTTCTTGGTTCTCAACTGTGACACATCCTCGACTACTCATCATCGGCCTCGATTGCGCTGAACCATCGCTGGTATTCGACCGCTGGCGCGTCGATTTGCCCACCCTCAGCCGCCTGATGGCAGAGGGGGTCTATGGCGAACTGGAGAGTTGCATCCCGGCCATCACAGTGCCTGCCTGGAGTTGCATGATGAGCGGGCGCGACCCCGGGGAACTTGGCGTCTACGGGTTTCGCAACCGCGCTGATCGCTCCTACGGACGCATGGTCGTTGCCGATAGTCGCGCGATTCGGTTTCCCCGTTTGTGGAACATCCTTGGTGAAGCAGGATGGCGCGTCGCAGTGATCGGCGTGCCTGGAACCTATCCGCCGACACCGGTCAGTGGCGCGCTTGTCTCGTGTTTCCTGGCGCCTTCAACCAACGTGGAGTACACCTTTCCGCCGACGCTGGCTGAACGTATCGCTGCCTGGATCGCAGCCGCGACGCCGGGACATCCATACCTGCTCGATGTGCCGGATTTCCGTTCCGACGATAAACAGCGTATCTTGCACGACATCTACGCCATGTGCGACCAGCGCTTCGCCACGGCAACGGCGCTGCTCGAAGAGGATCGTCCCGACTTCCTGATGCTGGTGGATATGGGGGTGGATCGCATCCATCACGCATTCTGGAAGCATATGGACCCGCGCCATCCGTTGTTTGTCCCCGATTCGCCCTTTGCTGACGCGATTCGTGCATACTACCGTCACGTGGATGCGCGGATTGCTGATCTGCTGGCGCACTGTGGACCCGATACGGCGGTGCTGGTCGTATCGGACCACGGCGCGCGCCCGTTGATGGGAGGGGTGCGGATCAACCAGTGGCTGATCGAGCAGGGCGATCTGGTCGTTCAGACGGCGCCGAACACGCCGACGAACCTCGATCAGGTTGAGGTCGACTGGTCGCGCACGCGCGTGTGGGGCGCCGGCGGCTACTACGGACGCATCTTTCTCAATGTGCGCGGGCGTGAGCCACAGGGGGTTATTCCGCCAGCAGAGTACGAACGTGTGCGCACCGATCTCGCAGCGCGTCTGGAAGCCATGACCGGACCGGATGGATGCTCGCTCGGCAATCGCGTCTTCACGCCGCAGCAACTCTATCGTGCGGTGCGCGGCGTCGCGCCTGATCTGATCGTCTACTTTGGCGATCTCGGATGGCGCGCCGTCGGAACGATCGGCGGCGAGGGGATTTTCACTCAGGAGAACGATACCGGTCCTGATGACGCCAACCATGCGCAGTACGGCATGTTCATCTGGCACGACCCGCAACATCCCGGCGGCGGACGACGACTCGACAACGCGCGGATTTACGATATACTGCCTACCTTGTTGAGACGGTTCAACCTGCCAGCCCCGGCCGGGCTGCGCGGGGCAACGCTGGATGTTGAGCCAGAGGATAGTTCAATTGGAGGATAGTTCATGCCACTCATTCCGCCGTATGGTGGTCGTCTGATTAATCTGCTCGTGTCTGGCGAGGAGCGCCGCGCGCTCCTCGAAGAAGCGGCGCGCCTTCCGGCGATCCAGATCTCGGCGCGCGCGCTGTGCGATCTCGAACTGCTGGCAAGCGGCGGCTTTTCGCCGCTCGACCGTTTCATGGGCCGTGCCGACTACGAACGTGTGCTGCACGAAATGCGACTGGCGGACGGCACGCTCTTTCCGCTGCCGATTACACTACCGGTCGATGGCAAGACGCTGGCGCGCCTCGGTGATCGCGTGGCGCTCCGCGATGCGCGAAACGAACTGATCGCCGTGATGGATGTCGAAGAGGCGTTCTCCTGGGATGCCAGCCTGGAAGCGCGCCTGACGCTCGGCACCAACGATCCGCGCCACCCACTGGTTTCGGAAATGAGCACGTGGGGTGACACGTACATTTCTGGCACGCTGCGGGTGGTGCGTCTGCCACGCTACTACGATTTTGTGGAACTGCGTCGCACGCCGGCTGAAGTGCGGTCGATTCTGCACGAAATGGGAGCAGAGCGCGTTGTCGCCTTTCAGACGCGCAATCCGCTCCACCGCGTCCACGAAGAACTGACGAAGCGCGCTGCGGCGGAGGTTGGCGGCGCGTTGCTCATCCATCCGGTGGTGGGGCTGACCCGCCCCGGCGATATTGATCATTACAGTCGAGTGCGGATCTATCGCGCACTGGTCGAGCGTTACTACGATCCGCAGCGCACACTGCTCAGCCTTCTGCCGCTGGCGATGCGCATGGCCGGTCCGCGTGAAGCGCTCTGGCATGCGATCATCCGCCGCAATTTCGGCGCAACCCATTTTATCGTCGGGCGCGACCACGCCGGTCCAGGACTCGACAGTCGCGGCAGGCCGTTCTACGGACCATACGAAGCGCAGGAACTGGTCGCGCAGTACACGGATGAAATCGGCGTTACGATGGTGCCGTTCCGCGAATACGTCTATCTCCCCGACATCGATGAGTACGTTGAAGAAACCGCCGTACCGCCGGGGGCGCGTGTCTGGACGATTTCGGGAACACAGGTGCGGGAGGAATATCTGGCGAAAGGAAAACTGCTGCCGGAATGGTTCACCCGCCCCGAAACGGCGGCAATCCTGGCGCAGAGTTACCCGCCGCGTCACCGTCAGGGATTCTGCGTCTGGTTCACCGGTCTCAGTGGCGCAGGGAAATCGACGATTGCCGAGGCGCTGGTGGCGATGTTGCTGGAACGGGGGCGACAGAGCACCCTGCTCGACGGTGACGTGGTGCGCACCCATCTGTCGAAGGGGCTTGGGTTCAGCCGTGAAGATCGCGACACCAACATTCTTCGGATCGGGTTCGTCGCCGGTGAAATCGCGCGACACGGCGGGGTGGCGATCTGCGCAGCAATCAGTCCGTACCGCGCTGCGCGCAACGAGTGCCGCAAAATGGTTGGAGAAGACCGCTTCTTCGAGGTGTTTGTCGATACGCCGCTCGAAGTTTGCGAACAGCGCGACGCCAAAGGACTGTATGCCCGCGCTCGACGCGGCGCGATCACCGGCTTTACCGGCATCGACGACCCTTACGAGCCGCCGGTGGCGCCGGAAGTGCACCTCACAACGGTCGATACCACGCCGGACGAGTGTGCGCGGCGCATTGTGGCGCTGCTGGAGGAACGCGGCTTTCTGACACGATCGACCTGACCGTTACTTGGCGTTATCGCCCGCGACGGAGGTGATGTATCGATTGCAGACGGGGCAGGCACAGAGGCCTGCCCCTGCCACTATAGCGGTTGTGATCGTCGGGGCGACTCCCGGTGGTCCGCAGGAATGCCATTATTACAACAACCCTTGCAGGCGCCCACAGAAGTGTCCGTTCTTGTGGTCATACCGGACAGAGAACATGAGGGCCGGTGTTGCGGAAGAAAGAAGCGCGCCTCATGACCCATCACGGCACATGACGTTTCTGAGCGTAGCGATGTAGTCGGCAGGCAGGTGATGTTCTTCGGCGCCGTCCACTACCCGTTGCCAGTATTCACGGGTTGGCAGAATGTTCTGTGTTCTCTGGTGAGAGATGTATGTGACGGTCTCGAGCGCGGCGCCGTCCTGTAAGAGAACGGTCACATGCTGATGCTCATAGCCGCCCTCGTGTTGGTCCATTTTTTTCCTCAAATCATCGGAAGACAACCGATACACAACGCCCCACACTTCCGATCCCGCACGCTCGATGATGTTGGCTTTTGCAGAACCATCTATTTTACTCTGTTTGTCCCATACCAGAGCGTAGTCTGCAAGCCTGCCCACGCCGATCTTTTCAGCGTCCGGTATGCGCTTTCGCATCTGTGCCGAGCACATGTTCGAGCCATAGGCAAAATAAAGCACGTTAGCCATATTCATACTCCTTCCGAAGATCGGG
>CALGYB010000004.1 GCA_937935075.1 uncultured Roseiflexus sp.
GACGGCGTAAACATGTGAAAGGTTGCAGGTTGAAGGTGCAAAAGTAGCACCGTTGCACCGTAGCGGTGCTGCGTTGCACGTTGAACGCGGCAGGTGCGCGGTGCGAGGCGTGAGGCGCGAGGCGCGAGGCGCGAGGCGCGAGGAGTGACATGCGCGGACCGCGTCAGGCAGTTCGCTCTGGGTCCTCTGCGGCTCTGTGGTGCAAAGGAGCGACGTTGCATCGCTGCGTTGCACGCAGTATCATGACAGTAACACACGGCTGAGCGGGGGAATGCCATGGCTGACGTTGCGCATCTGCCGACAATCACGCTCCGATCACTGGATGCGGGGTGGAACTACGAACGCTGGGAGCGCGAACTCCCGGACGATGGCAACCGCTACGAGGTGATCGAGGGTGTGCTGTATATGACCGCCTGCACCGAGTTATTTTCATCAGTGGATTGTGCGGCACCTGGACAAATATATCGGCGTGCCGCTGGAAGAGCAGCGACTGGCATATGCCGCAACCGCGCCGGTTGGCGTGCTGATGCCGGGATGCGACCCGGTGCAACCCGACTTCGTGCTGGTAGGCTGCGATCATGCCGACATTATCAGTGAACGACGCATCCGCGGCGTTCCTGACCTGATTGCCGAGGTATTATCGCCATCGAACCCGGAGCAAGACACCGTTGTTGTTAAACGGCGCGCCTATGCGCGCGCTGGCGTCCCCGAATACTGGATCATTCGCCCGGAAACGCGGGATGTGCTGGTCTGCCGTGCACCTGACGCCACGCTGGAGGATTACGCCTTCACGAGGTTGGTCGGCCCGGACGCCACGCTTCAGCCGGATCGCTTCCCAGTTGCTGTGCCGGTTGCCGATCTCTTCGCCAGAGCGCCGGACACGGCGGCGTAATGGACCAATGATTCTCAAGGCAAGACCTCAGAGAACAGTGTAGCGACTCACTCTATCTCTCCAGCCACGCTCGTCCACTCCTTCCAACCAGCGCGCTGGCGATCACCATCAGCAGCCTTAAGTTCTGCGAAGGCCTGACGTGCGATATGCACATCTTCCAGCGTCTCTAGAGCCTGTTATGTACTTTCGAGCATAAAGGTAATGAACCGCTTCAGCCACGTGGACCTTGCCGCCCCCCCTTTCCCCCCCCCGCAGGGGGGGGAAAGGGGGGGCGTTTATGCCCGTCATCGCCGGCGCGCGCTGCGCCCCCCCTGCCCCCCCGCAGGGGGGGGAAAGGGGGGGCGTTTATGCCCGTCATCGCCGGCGCGCGCTGCGCCCCCCCAGCCCCCCCGCAGGGGGGGGAAAGGGGGGGGCGTTTATGCCCGTCATCGCCGGCGCGCGCTGCGCCCCCCCGGCCCCCCCTGCCCCCCCCTGCCCCCCCCCGCAGGGGGGGAAAGGGGGGGCGCAGCGAGTGGTTGCGCCTGCGGGGCGTCTTCGGTCATGAAGGTCAGGGAGGGAGCGCGGCGCCTGAGCCGGTCGAAGCGACGAAGGCCCGCTCCTCGTCGCTCACATCGCTTGGATAGGGTTGACGTGTCATACTGAAATCATACCACGTTTGAAGTGCATAACAGGCTCTAGCCCGCAGCGCCCCATGTACGAATGGCCGCGCGTTAGGGGTTATGGATCGCACAAAGGCATGAAGGCACAGAGATCTGTTCAGGATGCTTAACTGCCCCCGACCATGAACCCGCCCCGTCGGCAGGGGCAGGTCCCCTCGTGCCTGCCCGCCACGAGCGCCGCCGACTGCGGGCAACACCGCAGTGGGCAACCACAGGGGGTTGCCCCTCCATTCGGTGAACCCGCCCCGTCGGCAGGGGCAGGTCCCCTCGTGCCTGCCCGCCACAGGCGACCCCTATGGCGCAACGACATGACGCGAACCGTGCGGAGGCGTGACGCCGTACAACTCGCCGTATTTTCGCCAGAGGTACGCCAGGTACGGCTGCACGTCGAGCGGTCTGCCGGTTGCGCGGCGCAGAATATCGTCGGCATCGAGGGCGCGTCCGTGGCGGTAGACCCGCTCGCGCATCCATTCGCGCAGCGTGTCGAACCTGCCGCTGCCGATGCGCTGCGGGATGTCGGGATGGTCGCGCAGCGCAGCATCGAACAGTTGCACGCCCATAATATTCCCCAGCGTATATCCCTGGAACGAACCGCCGATGAGTCCGCCGTACCAGTGGACATCCTGCAGCACGCCGTCGCGGTAGTCCGGCGGTGCGATCCCGAGGTCGCTGCGGTAACGCTCGTGCCAGGCTTCGGGCAGGTCGCGCACAGCAAGCGTTCCTTCGAGCAACGCCAGTTCCAGGTCGAAGCGCAGAATGACATGCAGGTTGTAGGTCACTTCGTCCGCCTCGGTGCGAATGAGAGAGCGCTGCACCTTGTTGATTGCGCGGTAAAAGGTTTCGAGCGGCACGTTTCCTAATTGCTCAGGGAAAGTCGCCTGCAAACGCGGATAGAAATGTTCCCAGAAGGGGCGGCTACGCCCGACGATATTTTCCCACAAGCGCGATTGACTCTCGTGCATGCCGGCAGATGTGCCGGACGCGAGCGGCGTCCCCTCGAACTCCTGAGCAATGCCCTGCTCGTACATTGCGTGCCCGGATTCATGAATGGTGCTAAAGAGCGCCGAACCGAGGTCGTACTCGTCGAAGCGCGTGGTGATGCGCACATCGTTCAGCGAGAACTTCGTCATAAAGGGGTGCAGCGTCTTATCCTGCCGTCCGCGGGTGAAGTCATATCCCAGCGCCGTGATAACCTCAACGCCAAACGCCCACTGCTGCGCTTCAGGAAAGAATTGATGCAGACACGAGTCATCCACCGGCGGCTGACCGGTGATCTGTTCGACCAGCGGGATGAGTCCCTGGCGAAGTTCCGCAAAGATCTGTTTAATCGTCGCGGCGCGCATGCCGTAATCCGCCATGTCGATCAGCGGATCGGCAATGTGCTCGTAGCCGGGAAAGAACTCCGCAAAACGGCGGCTGAGGTCGAGGGTGCGTTCCAGGAAGGGAAGTACGGCGACGACATCGTTCGCCGGACGCGCGCGCGACCACACGTCGTAACTGGCAGCGGTGTGCGCGTAGAGTTCAGCGGTGAACGCAGCGGGAATGCGTGTCGCGCGCTCATAGTCGCGCCGCGCCACCCGGATGAGCGCAGCGTCGGGGGCATCGGGCGGGAGCGACTCTTCATAGGAACGCAGCGCATCGAGCAGGCGCCCGATCACCGGGTCGATCTGTTTCTCGTGAATGATGCGCCCCAGCGTTGCCAGTTGGCGACCGCGCGCCGCCGCACCGCCGGGGGGCATATAGGTTGTCTGATCCCAGTTCAGCAGCGCCGCTGCCATTTCCAGATCGTAGATTTCGTGGAGCCGCGCTTTGAGTTCGGTCAGTTCAGGTGGTGCGGACATGGTGAAGGATCCTGTTGTGTGTCAGCGAATGAACGAATGCGTCAACAAATGCGTCAGCGAATAAGCGAATGCGGTAACGAATAAGCGAATGGCATCGGTGAGGGCGCGATGCTTCTCTCTGCGCCCTCTGCGTCTCTGTGGCTCTACCTGCGAATAAACGTATTGCGTCAGCGCGTGAACGCAAGGAGGGGCGCAGACCGAATGTTCAACGTTCAACATCTCGCCCCTCTCGCCTCTCGCCTCTCGCCTCTCGCCTCTCGCCTCTCGCCTCTCGCCTCTCGCCCCTCGCCTCTCGCCCCTCGCCTCTCGCCTCACAATTTCTCAGCCACTGTCTTGGCTTGCAGAAAGAGGAGCAGGTAATCGCGTCCGCCCGCTTTCGAGTCGGTACCCGACATGTTGAAGCCGCCGAACGGATGCGCACCGACCATAGCGCCGGTGATCTTACGGTTGAAGTAGAGGTTGCCGACGTGAAACTCATCGCGGGCGCGCTCCAGCCGTTCGCGCGAGCGGGAGTAGACCCCGCCGGTCAGACCATACTCGGTGTTGTTGGCAATTGCCAGCGCCTCGTCGAAGTCGCGCGCCTTGATGAATGCCAGCACCGGACCGAAGATTTCCTCCTGGGCAATGCGCGCGTTCGGATCAACATCGGCGATGATCGTCGGCGGCACAAAGAAGCCATCATCCGGCGCATCGCCGCTGAACGCCAGCCGTCCGCCTTCGCGCTGCCCTTCCTCGATATACCGGCGAATCTTCTCGCGCGAGCGTTCGTCGATCACTGCCCCCATAAACGTCCCGCGCTGCGCCGGATCGCCAACCGTCAACCCGCCGGTCAGTTCGACCACCCGGTCGAGCAGTTCGTTGTAGACCGGCTCGACTGCGACGACCCGTGAGCAGGCGGAGCACTTCTGCCCCTGGAATCCGAAGGCGGAGACGACGACTCCGGACGCGGCGGATTCGAGGTCCGCCGTTTCGTCCACGATGATGGTATCCTTCCCCCCCATTTCGAGAATCGTGCGTTTGAGCCATTTCTGCCCGGGGTGCACCTTTGCGGCGCGCTCGAAAATGCGAATGCCAACCTCCTTCGAGCCGGTAAAGCCGATGAAGCGCGTCAGCGGGTGATCGACCAGCGCATCGCCAACGCTACTGCCGGGACCGGGGAGATAGTTGACCACGCCGGGGGGCAAACCGCACTCCTCCAGGATTTCGATGAACTTCGCCGCGATAATCGGCGAGGTGGAGGCGGGCTTGAGCACAATCGTGTTCCCGGCGACAACCGGCGCGGTCACCAACCCGACCATAATGGCGAGCGGGAAGTTCCACGGCGGAATGGCAACCCCGGCGCCAAGCGGGATGTAGGTCAGGCGGTCGTCTTCACCGGGTATGGGATAGAGCGGCTGCGGTTCGCTCAGGCGCACCATCTCGCGCGCATAGAACTCGCAAAAGTCAATCGCTTCGGCGACATCGGCATCCGCTTCCGCCCAACTCTTGCTGACCTCGTAGATGATCCAGGCATTCAATTCAAAGCGACGCGCGCGCATAGCGGCTGCCGCCTTCAGCAACAGTTCGGCGCGCTGCTCCACCGGTACGCGACGCCATTCGGCGAAGCGGCGGTGCGCAGTTTCGATTGCGCGCTGCGCCAGCGTCACATCGGCGCTTGCCGCATACCCGACGACCTCCGACGGACGCGCCGGATTGACCGAGGCGATCGTGGCGCTGGTTGTGATGCGTTCGCCGTCGATAACCAGCGGATAGGTGCGCCCAAACTGCGCCCGAACATCCGTCAGCGCCTGCTCCATCGCAGCCACATTGACGGGGTTGTTGAAATCGGTGAATGGCTCATTGCGAAATGGCGGGAGGTTCATACACTTCCTCCTGTGGTGCTCTCTCGATAAAAGGCATTATACACGACTCGCCATCCCGGCGTGATGACCGTCACCTCTACGCCGCACTCCACAGGCGGCGCTGACCCCGGCAGGCGCGCCCCTCGCGCGCTGCCAGTGACGGGCATCTGCGCCCTTTGACAATCTGTCGCAACATGCCGTATATTAACTACGTATGTACCGATGTTGAGTGAGTAGTGCGATCTGATACTAACTTGCGGTCAGTCAGACAAGATGTTCGAGCGTCGGGTTCGCAAGGCGTAACGATCCACAACGCGCGTTGGCGGTCGCGGACGCAGACTGCGCATTGGCATCAGCAGCCCCAACGGGGCTTTCACTTGCGGTGAGCGCAGTCGAACCGCGTGCAGTGAGCATGGTCGAACTGCACGCGGCGAGCAGGGTCGAGCCGCGTCCTCAGCGAGGGCTTTCGCCCGTAGCGCCCTGGCGTCTCGCTGCGCGCCCCGGCAGTATGGCATGAATGACCGCGCATGAGTATGAGGCGAGGAGGATAACGTGTCACGCATGTCGCGCAGAACAATAGTCATTGGCGCTCTGGCAGCACTCGCGCTGATCGGCGCACTCGTCCTGAGTTTCACAGTGTTGCGACCGGCGAACGCCGATGACTGGGAGTTCATTGGTCCGAACCAGTCAGAGATCATGTCGCTGGTCTTCGATCCGATAACGCCAACCACGCTGTATGCAGGAACCCTCGATGGCGTGTACAAAAGTGAAGACGGCGGCACAACTTGGCGGAGGATTCCGTCGGGCCCGACCGCGGCGACTTCCCTGCTCATTGATCCGCTCACGCCAACGACCTTGTATGCTGCGTATGGGTATCGGAATATATTCAAGAGCGAAGACGGCGGAGAAACCTGGCGCATCGTCAATAATGGGCTGGACAAAGATGCGTGGGTGAATTGTCTGTCCATTGATCCGGTAAACCCACGGGTTATCTACGCCGGAACCAATAAAGGTGTGTACAAGAGCGAAAATCGCGGCGGCGCCTGGCGTCTGGTCGAACAGATGGATAGCGTCCTTGCGCTTGCAATCGACCCGGCGTCGCCGACGACGCTGTACGCCGGAGGCGAGTGGTGGGGAGTAAGAAAAAGCGGAGACGGCGGGGAAACCTGGCGCAGGATCGACATTGATTCTGGAAACCGATTCGATGTGAACGCGCTGCTCATCGACCCGGAAAATCCGGCGGTGGTCTTCGCCGGAACCGACGCTGGCGTGTACAAAAGCGAGGACGGCGGGGAAACCTGGCGCGGAGACGAGCGAATGAGAACCGGCGTGTACAGATTGTTGCGCGATCCGGCGGGGACGGTGTACGCCAACGTCGAGGACGGCGTATACCGCAGCGCCGATGGCGGCGCGACCTGGCACAGGGTCGAGTTTTCTTTACCTGCGTCAGCCTTCAGCAAAGAGGAGAGGATTCGCCTGCTGGCGGTTGATCCGGTCACGCCGGCGACGCTCTACGCCAAAATATCTCCCGCCGCATCCGCCGCATTAGGTCTGTTCCGCAGCAACGACGGCGGCGCCACATGGCGACCTGCCGGGCTGCACTCCATCATTTACAGTCTGGCGCTGACGCCATCGGCGCTCTACGCCGGAACGTCCAAAGGCGGCGTATACCGCAGCGATGATCGCGGCGTCACCTGGCGCACCATTAACGAGGGGCTGACCCACTTCTACGTCTCAGCGCTGGCAGTGGACCCAACCACGCCGACGACGCTGTACGCCGCCACAGGTGACGGGGTGAACAAAAGCGTCGATGGCGGAGAGACCTGGCGCGCCGTCGGGTTGCGCGGACGCTGGGTGTATACGCTGGCGTTCGACCCGCAGCGCCCGACGACTCTGTACGCAGGCGCCGACGCAGGGGTGTTCGTGAGCGAGGATGGCGGGGAGACCTGGCGCGCCGCCGGGCTGAGCGAACGGCGGGTTCTGGCGCTGGCGTTCGACCCAACTGCGCCAGCAACGCTGTACGCCGGAGCAGAGGGAGGCGTGTACCGCAGCGACGATAACGGCGCTTCCTGGCGCGCCGTCAACGACGGGCTGGGTGAACACCCCGTGTTTACGCTGGCAATCGCCCCCACCACACCTTCAACACTGTATGCGGGAACGAAAGAAGAAGTTTTCCGCAGCAACGACGGCGGCGCCACCTGGAGCACGGTTGTAGGACCCCGCCTTGGTCTCGGTTCTAGTGTGGTTATACTCATCGACCCGACAACGCCGACGACCGTGTATGTGGGACATGCGGGAGCGAAAGAAGTGCTCAAAAGTGATGATAATGGCGAAACCTGGAGTGAGTACGGCTCTTTGCATCCGTTCGCACTGGTCATCGATCCATCACAACCGAAGACAATCTACGCCGGAACGTTGACAGGCGTGTATCGGCGAGTGATCGACGGCGGGCAGGGGTGGCTGCCGTTTCGGTGAACGGTGCGCCGGGTGATGCCGGGATCGCGATCAGCGGCAACATCACTCGCGCGCCGATGTCGAGAACAACGGCGCCGAGACGCGCCCGCCCGCCTGCGCGCGAGGTGTTATCTCCCAGAAAAACGAAGTTGGGCGTCTCATAGGGATCGACCGATCCGCTGAACGCCGTATAGTCGCGCAGCGGACCGCTCAGCACTGTGGCGCCATTCCGGTCGAGCGTATAGCGATCCTCTCGGATCGTCAGGGCGTAGATAGCGGGTTGGGTGGCGTCGATTGCCGTTCCCTCAGCCTGTGTAAAAAGTGCAGGTTCGGTTCCGCCTTCCTGCGCCCACACCCGATCTTCCCAGAACCCCAGTTCGATGCCGCGCCGGTCGCTCGCCAGCAGAGTGACGCTCCAGCCGGCGCGGTCATCCAGACCGTCGCCGTTATCATCGGACGGCAGGTGACGTTCCTCGGTCAGTTGCAGGTTGAACCGAAGCGTAAAGCCCGCATGCCTGTCGAGCGCCGGCGCGCGCGCCGGGTCGATGCTCCATCCTGCAAGTTCAGCGAGATCGGTTGTTGTGGTAATCACTGCGCTGCTACCGTCGAAGGCTGCACGCGCATCGAGCGGCGGCGGCAGTGCGGCGTATCTCAGCCATCCCTGGCTCTCCGGCAATCCGCCGCGCGCCGGATCATAAAGCGACACAGATGGCTCAAATCCGAGGGTGACAACGGCGGGATGCGATACAGCAACGGCATCACGTATCACCATCGTCAACACGAGTGCTGCGCACGCCTGAACGACAGATTGAGGAAACAACACCTGAACTCCCCTCTTGACAGGTTCACAAGGTCGGATATAATAGTTTAGAAATTATAAAATCTCCGCGTTTTCTCTGTTGCGCCATTTCAGAAAAGGCTAACCAGATGCTCCTGTATCGTAGCATACCTGCGAACAGTGCATTCGGGCGTCCTGCCGAATCGCCATCGACAACCACTCCGTGCCTTTGCGTCAAACCTTTTGGTCAAGCAAGGCCACAGCAGGAGGGATGAGGTGTCGTCAACTCGCGCAAACCGCGTCAGTCCGCCGACCGTCGTACAGTACGTGCTCGAAACCGTGCGCGCCGATATTCTGAACGGACGGTACCCGATGAACTCGCGGCTCGATCAGCAGGCCATCGCCGCCGAACTCGGCGTCAGCATCATCCCGGTACGCGAGTGCCTGCGGCAACTCGAAGCCGAGGGACTGGTGCAGATTTCGCCCCGGCGCGGCGTGTTCGTCGTCGAACTCTCTGTCGAGGAGTTTCGTGAAATCTACAGCATCCGCGAAGTGCTCGAAGAACTGGCGATTCACAAAGCGTTGCCCCATTACACGCCAGCGCATCTCGATTATGTCAACCAAATCAATGCGCGGTTTATCCAGGCAATTAATGACCGGGCATACTCAACGGCGCTGGAGATCAACCAGGAGTTCCATCTGGCGCTCTATGAACCGGCGCAGCAACCATTGTTGCTCGACCTGATTTCGAGCCTGTCAACCCGTTCTATGCGTTACCGTCAGATCTATGTCAACCTGCCGAACCGCGCGCAGCAGGCGATTATCGATCACGAAGCGATCCTTGCCGCCTGTCGCGCCGGAGATGCCGTTGTGGCCGGACAGGCGGTTCGCAGCCACCTCCGCCGCACGCTGGAAGGCGTCCTCGCCACCCTCAAAGTGCCGCCTGAGTCATAGCCCTTGTAGCAGGTGGATTACTCACAGACGAGTTTCACAGGAGGTCGATGTATGACTGGTCACACACCCCGCCGACAAATGCTCTGGACGATGCTGCTCGCATGGTTTGTCGCACTGGCGATGAGCGCCTGTGGTCAGGCGCCCGCTGCGCCTGCGCCGACGACCGCGCCCGCCGCGCCTGCGCCGACGACCGCACCCGCCGCGCCCGCGCCAACGACCGCGCCCGCCGCGCCGCAGGGAACGCCGATCAAGGTTGGGTGTTCCTTGCCGCTGACCGGCGCCTTTGCCGATACCGGCATCTGGGTGGAACGCGGCTACCAGCAGTGGGTGGAGGATGTCAATGCAGCAGGGGGGCTGCTTGGTCGTCCGGTGGAACTGACCATCTACGACGACGAAAGCAAGACTGAGAACGCCGTTAATTTGCTCACCCGTCTGATCACCGTTGATCAGGTCGACTTGCTGTGCGGCGGGTATCCCGGTACAGCCGCTGCGGCGCAGATGGCAGTCGCCGAGAAGAACCAGAAGGTCTACGTCTCGATGGGCGGGCATATGGCGTCGTTCTCGCAGGGGTTCACGTATGTCTTCGGCGCGCCGCCGCTGATGGGGCAGTGGTGGTACGAAGGATTGTACGGCTGGCTGGCGACGCTGCCAGAAGCGGATCGCCCGAAGAAAGCCGCGATCTTCACGATTAACAACCCGGTCGGCGCCGCTATTCTGGAGCCGATGCCCGAAAAACTTGGGGCGCTCGGCATCGAGATCGTCGTGAATGAGCGGTACGATGTTCCGCTGACCGACGCTGCGCCGCTGGTGACAAAGGCGAAAGCGGCGGAGGCGGACATCTTCTTCGCCAACGGCTTCTTCCCCGACAGTGTGCAGATCGTCAAAGCAATGCGCGCGCTCGACTACAACCCTAAACTGATCGCGCAGGGGGTTGGGTCGATCATTCCCGCCTGGGTGCAGGAACTGGGGAAGGATGGCTACTACGTCTTCTCCGGCACCGCCGTGCATCCATCGCTGCCGTTTGAAGGCATCTCAAGGCTGAACGAAGTCGCCAAAGCGAAGTATGAAGCGCCGGTCGCGCCGATCTATTTCATCTTCGGCTATGCCTGGATGCAGGCGTTGCAGCGCGGCGTCGAAGGTGCGCAAAGCCTGGATCAGAGCGCCATCCGTGACTGGCTGAAGTCAAACCAGATGACCACGGTCGCCGGAACGTTCACCTTTGATGAGCGCGGACTGCCGCCGCCCTACAACTACCTGACCCAGGTGATCGATGGAAAGGTTGAGTTGATCTGGCCTC
This sequence comes from uncultured Roseiflexus sp., assembly GCA_937935075.1. Classification (GTDB taxonomy): domain Bacteria; phylum Chloroflexota; class Chloroflexia; order Chloroflexales; family Roseiflexaceae; genus Roseiflexus. The sequence goes on from CALGYB010000004.1 coordinate 10,717, forward strand.
CGGAAGTACGCACGAAGGACCCGATCTATCCCAAACCGGCATGGGGGCAATAGACTGCGATGTTCTATGAACTGGCGCAATCGTTGACCAGTGGACTGCTGATTGGCAGTGCGTTAGCCGTGTTGAGCGTCGGCTTCAGCATGGCGTGGGGCATCACCCATGTGCTGAATGTCGCCCATTGCGCTTTTGCCGTGCTGGCTGCCTACCTCGGCTACTGGTCGCTCGCCTGGTGGGGAATTGACCCGCTCCTGGCGCTGCCGCTGATGCTGCCGTTGTTCTTTCTGCTCGGCGTCGTCATGCATGCGTTGCTGATCCGAACCACTGCACGCCGCACACACGACCTGGGGCTGGCGACGATGGTGTTGACCTTCGGATTGGGCGTGGTGATGGAAAACGGCATGCAACTCGCCTGGACGCCCGATCCGCGTGTACTGAAGACGGCATACAGCAGCCTGACGTTCTCTGTCGGACCGATCATCGTACAGGCGCCGCATCTGATTGCGTTTGGACTGGCGACATTAACCATTGGCGCACTCTATCTGTTCACCGAACGCACCTTCATGGGCAAGGCAGTGCGCGCCGTCTGGCAACAACCGATGGGTGCGGCGCTTTCGGGGATCAATCTGGATCAGGTGACCACGATCGCCTACGGTCTGGCAGTCGCTACTGCGGCGGTTGGCGGAGTGGCCATGTCGTTGCTCTACACCTTCGACCCTGCCACCCACCTGAGCTGGCTGGTGTATGTGTTTCTGGTCGTCATCCTGGGCGGAGTCGGCAGCATTCTGGGGTCGGCGCTTGCCGGACTGATCATCGGGTTGATCATCGGCGCCAGCAGCGTTTTTGTTCCGCTGGCGTGGAACAATCTGGCGCTCTTCGGGTTGCTGATTATTCTCCTGCTCCTGCGCCCGCAGGGGTTGTTGCAACGATAGGCGGGGGATCTGTGCAGCGCGCTTTATCGAGATCGTTTGTGCGGCCAGCGCCGGATGTGGTAATCGGCATCGGTCTGGCGCTGGCATTTGCAGCCGTGCCTTTTGCCGCTCCGAGCGCGTATGTACTGAGCTTTCTCCTTACCATCTTCATGTATGGTGCACTGGCAGGCAGCTGGAATATCATCGGCGGCTATGCGGGATACCTGAGTTTTGGTCACGCGGCGTTCTTTGGATTGGGCGCATACACGACAGCGCTCCTGCTCTTCTATTTCGGCTGGCTGCCGTTTCTGACCCTGCCGCTGGCGGGAGGGGTCGCGGCGCTGTTCGCTGCCCTGATCGGGTACCCGTGCCTGCGCCTGCGCGGACCATACTTTAGCCTGGTGACGCTCATCCTGGGGCTGGCGATGTACGCGCTCGTCCTCAATCTGCCGTTTACCCAGGGGGCAACCGGATTGTTCCTGCCGTTTCTAAAGGTGGATGTCTACACCAGCCATGTTATCTTCTACGAGATCATGCTGGCGCTGCTGGTCATCGTCACGGCAGTTCTACGGCAGATCACACGAACGAAGATGGGGGTCGGGCTGGCTGCCATTCGCGAGGACGAAGATGCAGCCGGAACGCTTGGCGTCAATGCAACTCGTCTCAAATTGCAGGCATTCATGCTCAGTGCGTTCTTGACAGGTTTGGTTGGTGGCGTGTATTCTTACTACAAAAGTTATCTCGATCCCTCGTTCGTCTTCGCTACATCGATCTCAATCACAATTGTGCTGATGGCGCTCTTCGGCGGACGGCTGACCTGGTACGGTCCCCTGGTTGGCGCAATGACGCTTTCTGTCGTTAACGAAGCGCTGACAACGCAGGCGCCGCCGCAGACGGCGCGGATTGTCTTTGGCGCGCTCCTGATCGGCGTCATTATGTTTCTACCAGACGGGTTGATGTCTATCGTGCAGCGCCATCTTCCGGCATTCATTCTGCGTCGCGCGCCACCCCCCAACCAAACGTCGGGGCAGGTCGCAGACCCGCCCCCCAATCAAACGTCGGGACGGGTGTGAGACCCGCCCCCCAACCACGGCGACCCGTCGGGCAGACGTGGGGGCGGGTCTGAGACCCGCCCCCCAATCAAACGTCGGGGCAGGTCTGAGACCCGCCCCAACAAGGAGGAACCGCATGAAAATCTTCGATCTCAGCGTTCCAACCGAAATGAGTCCCAGCGAAGTCGAGCCAGTTCAGGTCGAACATATCGATCACAAGCAGACAGCGGCTTTCATGGCGAGTTTCTTCGGCGCCACGGTCGATGACCTGCCCGAAGGCAACGGATGGGCGAACGATCAGGCAACCATTCGCGCCCATGCTGGCACCCATGTTGATGCACCGTGGCACTACTACCCGACGTGCGGCGGCGCGCGCGCGCGCACCATCGACGAAATACCGCTCGAATGGTTCTACGGCGATGGCGTGGTGCTCGACATGCGCCACAAGCCGCGCGGCAGTCTCATCGAGATTGACGATCTGCGCACTGCACTCGACAAGATCGGATATACGCTCAAACCAGGCGACATTGTGCTGATTCAGACCGGCGCCGACAAACTGTGGGGACAGGCGGAGTATTTTGCAGCCGGCGCCGGGATGAGCGCCGCTGCGACGCGCTGGCTGATCGAACAGGGCATCCGCACGATGGGCATCGACGCCTGGGGATGGGATCAGCCGTTCTGGGCAATGAAAGAGCGCTATCAGCAAACCGGCGATCCTTCGGTGATCTGGGAGGCGCACCGCGTCGGACGCGACCTGGAGTACTGCCACATCGAAAAACTCGCCAACCTCGACGCATTGCCGCGCCCGTTTGGATTCAAAGTCGCCTGCTTCCCGGTCAAACTGACCGGCGGCAGCGCCGGCTGGACGCGGGTGGCAGCGATCTTTGAGGATTTATAACGTATCGAACAGAAAGGCTGGGCGGCTCTCAAGGGCGGGTTTTGGACCTGCACATAGGTTTTGTGCATCGCGACGCCTCGTTTCCTCTCACCTCCCGCCTTCTTCCACCAGAGGAAGAAGGGGTATCGGGGCGAGACGACACCATATGCATCCGCAACGAACACCATGCTTCAAGCCATCAACATTACCAAACGTTTCGGTGGCGTAACGGCGCTGCGCAACGTCAGTTTTTCCGTAAATGCCGGAGAATTGGTGGGGCTGATCGGTCCAAACGGATCGGGGAAAAGCACGCTGTTCAGCGTCATCTCCGGGTTTTACCCGCCCGACGAAGGCGCCGTCATGTTCGAGGGACGCGACATCACCGGCTACCCGTCACATGCTGTCGCACGTCTGGGGATCGCGCGCACCTTCCAGATTGTGCGCCCGTTCACCGGCATGACAGTGGTCGAGAATATGCGGGTTGGGATACTCTACGGACGCGGTGAACGCAGCGTTGCCGCTGCCGACCGCCGTGCCAGGGAACTGGTCGAGTTCGTTGGGTTGGAGCGGCGGGCGGCTACCCTTGCGCGCAACCTGACGCTGGCGGAGAAGAAGCGCCTGGAGATTGCGCGCGCCCTGTCGATCCAGCCCCGCTTGCTCCTGCTCGATGAAGTGTTTGCCGGTCTCAACCCGGCGGAAGTGCGCGGCGCAATCGACCTGATTGCTCGCATTCGCCGAGAATTCGGCGTGACGATCATCATGGTCGAACATGTGCTCAAGGCGCTCATGGAAACCTGTGAGCGCGTCATCGTGCTGAGTTACGGCGAAAAGATCGCCGAGGGCGCGCCTGCCGAGATCGCAGCCGACCCACAGGTGATCAGCGTCTATCTGGGAAAGGCGTATGCTGCAGGTTGAGCATCTGAATGTCGCTTACGACACCCTGCAGGTGCTGTGGGACGTGTCGCTGGAGGTTCATGAAGGCGAGATCGTCGCCCTGATCGGCTCGAATGGCGCCGGCAAGACGACGCTGCTTCGAACGATTTCGGGGTTGATGAAGCCTTTGTTCGGCTCAATCCGTTTCATGGGCGAAGACATTGCCGGCTTGCCGCCTCACGAAATCTGTCGGCGCGGGGTCATCCAGGTTCCCGAAGGGCGCGCGCTGTTTCCGCAAATGCGCGTCATCGAAAACCTTGAACTCGGCGCCTACCTGCCCGCCGCGCGTGCGCAGCGCCATGAGACCATCGAGCGTGTCTATCGTCTCTTTCCACGCCTGAAGGAACGCCAGCGGCAGAATGCCGGCGCCATGAGCGGCGGTGAACAGCAGATGGTCGCCATCGGGCGGGCGCTCATGGCGCGCCCAAAGCTGCTCATGCTCGATGAACCATCGCTTGGTCTGGCGCCGGTGCTGGTGGAGACGATTATGGAGGTTCTGACGCATCTGAATGGGGAAGGCATGACGATCCTGCTCGTGTCGCAGGAGGTGCATCAGGCGCTTGCTCTTGCGCATCGCGTCTATGTTATCGAAAACGGTCGGATTGTGCGCAGCGGGCCGTCACACGCACTGCGCGACGACGATGCGGTACGCAGCGCGTATTTGGGCTTGTAAACAGAAAGGAGCCAACGGTGAACAAGGTCATCATCACTGCCGCCCTGACCGGCGCGGTCACAGTGCCGACCCAGACGCCCTACCTCCCCTACACCATCGAGCAACTGGCGGAGGACGCCGAACTGTGCGCGCGCGCTGGCGCCGCGATTATCCACATCCACGCGCGCAACCCGGCTAACGGCGCGCCATCGTCAGATATGGAACTGTTCGGCGAAATCCTCAAAGCGATCAAAGCCCGCACCGACGCCGTCATCTGCACCACGACCGGCGGCGGGGTCGGGATGACGCCAGCCGATCGGGTGCGGGTCGTACCAATGTGGCAGCCAGAACTGGCAACCTGCAACATGGGATCGATGAATTTTTCGGTTCACCCGGCAGCGCGGCGCTTTTCCGACAGCGACTATAAGTTTCCCTGGGAAAAGCAGTGGCTGCTGGGAAGCGAGGATTTCATTTTCCCGAACACCTTCGCCAGCATCAAACATTTCCTCATCGAAATGAAAAAGACCAACACCCGCCCTGAATTCGAGATCTACGACGTTGGTCACCTCTATAACCTCGATTTCATGGTCCGGGAAGGTCTGGTCGAGAAACCGATCTGGTTGCAGTTCGTTATGGGCGTGCTGGGTGGCATTCGCGCGACGCTGTACGACCTGACTCACCTGCTCGACACAGCGAACCGTCTCTTCGGACCCGAAAACTACCACTGGTCGGTGATCGGCGTCGGGTATCCACAGCAGTTCCATATGTGCACAGCAGCGATCATGCTCGGCGGGCACGCGCGTGTTGGGCTGGAGGACAATATTTTGGTGAGTCGTGGGAAACTCGGCCGTAACCATGAACTGGTAGAAAAGATTGTGCGAATTGCAGCGGAGTTCGACCGTGAACCGGCAACGCCCGCCGAGGTTCGTGCATTCCTCAATTTGAAGGGGAAGGATCAGGTTGGTTTTTGATAAGAAGAAGAGAAGGAGACTGAAGCGTGCGTTTCGCGTACTTCACCGCCGGGATGCCGGAGTTCACCCCTGACGAAGCGGTAGCGGCATTGCGTGATGCGGGCTACGACGGGATCGAATGGCGGGTCACCGATCAGGCGCCATCGGCGGATGGTCGGCCTGGATTCTGGGCAGGGAACCGATGCACCTGGCCCCTGTCAACATTCGTTGCCGATGCGCCGCGTATCCGCGCACTGACCGGGGACGCCGGACTGGCAATGCCGAATGTTGGAACCTATGTGACCTGCGATGATCTGCCAGCCGTGGAGCAGGCGCTGAAAGGAGCAGCCGCACTTGGCGCCCCCTGCGTCCGGATCAACGTCCCGCGATACGATGGCACATCGCCCTATCTGCCGCTCCGCGAACGCAGCCGGTCGCAGTACCGCGAGGTAGCGGCAATGGCGCAACAGTACGGTGTGCGGGCGCTGATCGAAATCCACATGGGCAACATCACGCCAAGCGCCAGCGCCGCTGCAACATTTTTGGAGGGGTTCGACCCTAAAGTGGTCGGCGTCATCCACGACGCCGGCAATATGGTGTACGAAGGGTACGAGCAGTACCGGCTGGGGCTGGAGGTGTTGGGACCGTACCTGGCGCACGTTCATATCAAGAACGCACGCTGGGAGCGCACCGGCGCCCGCGACGACGGCAGTGTGGAATGGCGTGCAACATTCGCACCGCTACGCAAAGGGGTTGCCGATATTGCGGCGCTCATCCAGGCGCTCAAGGCGATTGGGTACGACGGGTGGCTTTCGTTCGAGGATTTTTCCACCGAACGACCAACCGCCGAACGAATCATCGACAACCTGGCATATGTCAAAAACCTGTTGGGGCGGGTTTGAGACCCGCCCCCACGGTCGATGGATGGAAGGGGGCGGGTCTGAGACCTCCCCTACGGTCGATGGATGGGGCAGGTCTCAGACCTGCCCCTCCTTCGTTCCCTCCGGCGGCGCCATGGACGCGGCAGGCGGCATTGCAGGCGGCGGCGTCTGCGGCGTCTTCCCGCTACGCATCACTTTGCGCCAGGACCAGCGCACGAACAACACAATCGGCAGCCAGATCGGCGTCCAGATCGCCAGCACGATCCCCAGGTTCACCAAACCCTGACCGAATTCGAGCAAACCGCGCAGCGCCTCGCGCGCTACGCGCCCCGGTTGCCAGGCATCTTCTTCGATGATCGACGGCGGCGGCGGCACCGGGCGCAGCTCGGCGGTGATCGTGGACATCGCTGCACTCTGCTTCAGATACTGCATCCGCCCTTTGATCCGCTCAATCTGTCCCTGAACGTCGGTCAGCGCCTCATTGACCCGCAGTGCGTCCTCGACCTTCTCGGCGCGCGCCAGCAGATCGAGCATGCGGTCGCGCGTCGCCTCCAGGTTGCGCAACCGCGACTCAAGATCGACATATTCTTCGGTCACATCATCGCCGCTCACGCTCCGACTCAGCACTTTCTTCGCCAACCCTTCCACCCCGCTCAGCGCCTCCTCGAAGCGCGCCGCCGGCACGCGAACGACGACCGTTGATTGCATCAAGTCGCCGGAGCCGTAGGTCTGGACACTGACGACAAAGCCGCCGAGCTGCTCCGCTTTCTGGCGAATTGACGCTTCGGCTTCGGCGACATTGACGACCTCCAGCGTTACCGAGGCATTCTTGATGACCAGACGTTCGGATGCGGGCGGTAACTGTTGATCCGGCGCGGCGCCGCTGCCGCGCTCCAGCGCCGGCGCCCCCGCAGCCGGCGCCATCGTCGGCGCTGCCATAAACTCAGGTTGAGCCGGCGAAACTGCCGGTACTGCTGCCGTTCCACACGAAACCAACACCATGGCGGATACGATGACGACGATGAGGGATTTGATGGAAGCCATTGCGATGTCCTCCTGGTGCGTGTGATGACGCCGTGACGAGAAAAACGTTCGGTGATGCGAGCGGCCGCTCTTACCCGCTTTGCCCGTCGTCATGTATATAAACGCGCGATCATGAAAAGTTGTTCCGAGATCGGAAGAGAATGTCGAGGGGGCGGCGTCGTATTCTTCGAGCCGATCCGCCTGACTCTGTGTTGCCGTCATTGCGAGACGCGCCAAACGCGGAAACTGCCGTGAGCGACGTGTTATGAGCGCAGCGCAGTGAAAAGTGGCGGTTCGCAATAACGCCGCTCCCGCAGTTATTCCGATAGACTCTTTGGCATGGGCTATGACTGCCCTGCTGGTATAATATTTGGGTGAATGCCTGCGCATGTCCGCAACCAGGCGACATTGCGCGTGATAATCTACTGGGAATGAGATGTCTTATGCCAACGCTGGTCATCAGTACGGAAGCTCCGGCCGTGCCTGGACCTCCACAAGGACGCTGGACATATGCCGATTGGGAAGCGCTTCCCGATGATGGCTATATCTATGAGGTGATCGATGGAGCGCTTTACATGACGACTGCTCCGGGCACGTTTCACCAGTGGATTGTCATATCGCTGGTGCAATACCTCGCTATTCCAGCAAAAGCCCAGGGACTTGGTTATGCGTTTACGTCACCCATTGGCGTGTTGATGCCGGGATGCGACCCGGTACAGCCGGATTTTGTCTTTGTGCGTCAATCGAATGCAAGTATCATCTACGACCGACGCATCCGTGGCGTACCTGATCTGATCATCGAAATCCTTTCACCCAACAGCGCTATCTACGATACGCAGGTGAAAATGCAGGCGTATGCGCACGCCAGCGTGCCGGAGTACGCCATTATCGATCCACGCACGCACACCCTCGACTACTATCGTCTTCAGGCGCCTGGTCAGTACGAAAGCGCCCAACATTTCAGCGGGTCTGATGAAATCCGCTTCGATTGCCTTCCTGGTGTGATGCTTCGCATCGCCGACCTGTTCGCAGGCGCACCTGATCCGACGCCGTAGATGGTTGCTCAGAGCAGTTGATGCAAACATAGCGGCATGTGATCACATGTGCTATACTGGTCTTGAAACCAACGCACCCGCCGGATGCTGATGGACGGGTTCACCTGGTGATCGCCAATCTGTGGCTGGGCATATGGCGGGATCACGTCGTCTGCTATGACGAGCGCGGCGCGGCGTTTGGCGACTATGCAACCGTGGTGCGGCAGGCGGCGGAAGCAGACGAACGCGCGCGCCGTGAAGCCGCAGCGCGGGAAGCCGAAGCGCAGGCGCGGCAAGCAGCCGAGGAACGGGCGTGTGCTCTGGAGGAGGAACTGAGCCGTCTGCGCAACGGGACGTAGCAAGCGCCTCTGCATGAGCGACTGAGGCTGCCGGGAACAGCGGGTCTCTCTGGGAATTGGGAAGCCGGTACGGGTGACACGGCGCCTCGCCCAAACTCCTCCTTCTCCTCTCGGGGGAGAAGGGTCGGAAGGAGTCCGAAAATGCGCTGCGCATCCAAAATACTACGCTTGAGAGCAGCCCCTTGCTCCTCCGTCAGAAGAAACAAGGAAGATGAGGCGTTCTGCGCATCCAATGGGCAACGCACGCGGGGCGTGTCCCATGTGCGCCGTCCCGAAGGGGCTTGCAGCTCCTCCGCAAGGGCGTCAGCCCGCAGCGCTCCGGCGTTGTGTGATCCATTCTGACCGCTCCCGCCAGGCAACGCACGCAGGGCGTGTCGGAAGCAGCCCCGGAGGGGCTTGCAGATCCTCCGCGAGGGCGTCAGCCCGCAGCGCTCCGGCGTTGCGTGACACATCACGACCGCTCCCACATCAGAGAGAGGGTTTGCCCCGCCGTACTGTCTCAGGTATAATGCCCCGGAGATCACGACACACGGAGCACACAGGCATGACGGTTCAGGCGCTCTACCGGCGCTATCGCTCACAGACGTTCGACGAACTGATCGGACAGGAGCACGTCGTTCGCACCCTGCGCAATGCCATTGCGGAAGAGCGGGTTGCGCACGCCTACCTGTTCACCGGTCCGCGCGGCGTCGGCAAGACCACCGTGGCGCGCCTGCTGGCGAAGGCGGTCAACTGCACCGCACCAGCGGCGGAACGTCCCTGTGGTATGTGCGAGTCGTGCCGTTCGATCGCGGAAGGACGAGCCGTCGATGTGATCGAAATGGATGCCGCCTCACATACCAGTGTTGAGGACGCGCGTGAAATCATCGAGCGGGTGCAGTTTCGTCCGGCAGTCGCCCGCACGAAAGTCTACATCATCGATGAAGTGCACATGCTCTCGACAGCGGCGTTCAATGCGCTGCTGAAAACGCTGGAAGAGCCGCCGCCGCACGCGCTCTTCATTCTGGCGACGACCGAAGTGCACAAGGTCCCGGCCACGATCCTGTCGCGTTGCCAGCGCTTTGTCTTCAACCGTCATACGGTTGCATCGATTGCAGCGCATCTGCGCACGATCGCCGACCAGGAAGGGGTGGCGCTCGAATCGGGCGCAGCCGAAGCGATTGCGCGCGCTGCAACCGGCAGCATGCGCGATGCGTTGAGCGTGCTCGATCAGTTGATGGCATATGGCGGCGGCTCGGTAACGCTCGAACAGGTGCGCAACCTGCTCGGCGCCAGCGAGATCCAGGAAGTCACAACACTGATAGATGCGCTGATTGCCGCCGATCTGCCTGGCGCGCTGCGAGTCGTGGCCGACGTTGCCGCTGCCGGCGCCGATCTGCGCCAGTTCACCCGTGATCTGGTAGAACGACTGCGGGCGCTCATGCTGGTCTGCGCCGGCGCCGACTATTCGCTGCTCGATGTTACCGAAGAGGAAGCCGTGCAGATCGAACGCCAGGCGCGCACTGCCAGCCTTGGCGCGCTGATGCGCTGGGTCAAACTGTTCAGCGAACTCGACTACCAGTTGCGTATCAGTTCCTACGGGCAATTGCCGCTCGAACTTGCGGTCATCGAGGCGGTGATTGCGCCTGCGCCAACCGCAACGCAGAGCGCCGTCGTCACTCCGGCGCGTCCGGCGACCGTTCCTGCTCACGATGCTGCACTACCGCAGCGCATTCCGGCACAATCGGCGCCTGCACCCGCTCGTGATGCAACGCCGCCACAGCGCGCTCCAGCACAGCCGGTCACGACGCCCATCCGTAACAATACATCGCCTGATCCGGCGACGCGCTCTCCTGATGTTCCAACTGGCAAAGCGCCCTTGCCGCCTGCCAATGCGGCGCATGAAGCGTCGGCAGCCGCCCCGAAGCCATCAGCAATGCACCCGCCAGACGCAACCGGTGATCCATTCATCCAGCATCAGGCACAGACCCGGCAGGCATCGGCTTATGAAGGAGCTGCAGAATCGGGCGAGGGCGTGGCAGCCGCCAATGCCGACGCCGCTGCACTCGAACGGATCGAAGGTCTCTGGCCCGCCGTCGTGCGTGATGTGCGCGTCCATAACAAAACGCTCCAGGCATTGCTCAACAGCGGAGCGCGCCCTGTGGATGTCAAGGACGACACGCTCGTGCTGGAAGTGCCCAGCGAATGGTTGATGAACCAGCTCGAAAAGCCCGCAATGCGCCGGATTGTCGAGGAGGTGCTCAGCAAGCACATGGGCGCGCCATTTTTCATTCGCTGCGTGGTTGAGACGCAGCGGCGCGAGAATCCGGGAGCGCTGCGCGAGCAGATCCGCGCCTCACGCAAAGATCCGCTCGTTCGCGCCGCACTCAACATTTTCGATGCCGACATTATTGCAGTGGAAGACCCAAATGACTGAGAATACCAGCGCGAACCAACAACGTTTGCTCGTCAGATGCATAAAGAGAGGAGTACCGGCATGAATCCGCGACAGCTCGAACAGATGGCTCGCCAGATGCAGAAGGAGATGATGCGCATCCAGGAAGAGTTGGCGAATACCACCGTTGAGGGAACCGCAGGCAGTTACATTACTGTGACGATGAATGGCCACCGTGAAATCAAATCGATCAAGATCGCCCCGGAAGTGGTCGATCCCGACGATATTGACACCCTGCAGGACCTGATTGTGGCGGCGATTACCGATGCCAGCAAAAAGGCGCAGGAGCTGGCGGAACAGCGCCTCGGGCCGCTGGCCGGCGGAATGAAGTTGCCGGGATTCTAACCTCTGCATGCACCAGACACACGACATCCAGATTCTGCCCGCGCCGGTCATTCGCCTGATCGAGGAGTTGAGCCGGCTACCCGGCGTGGGACCCAAAACGGCATCGCGCCTGACCTTCTTCCTGCTACGCGCGCCGGACGAACTGCCGCGCGCGCTTGCCGACGCCCTCATTGGGTTGAAAGAACAGGTCCAGCTCTGCTCACGCTGCTATTTCATCACCCAGAGCGATCTCTGCGCCATCTGCGCCAACCCTGCCCGCGATCAGCGGGTCATCTGCGTGGTTGAGGAGCCGCTCGACGTGGTCGCCATCGAGCGCACCGGCATCTATCGCGGACTGTACCACGTGTTGCATGGGCGCATTGCACCACTCGAAGGGATGAACCGCGAGGACATCTACTTCGACGAACTGCTCGACCGGGTGCGTATCGAGCCAGTCGATGAGGTCATTATCGCCACCAATCCGAATCTGGAAGGCGAAGCAACCGCGTTCCACCTTCAGCGTGCATTGGCGCCGCTCGGCGTGCGGGTCACCCGTCTGGCGCGCGGGTTGCCCACCGGCGGCGACCTGGAGTGGGCAGACCCTGGCACTCTGGGGTCGGCGCTCGAGGGTCGCCGCGAAATGTAATCGCTTACGAAACGGACAGATTATCAAGCGATGGCAGCGCCACAATCCAGATCTGGCCGGGGTTGAACGCGATCTCGTTGCCTGAGGCGTCCAGGAACAACAGGCGACTTTCAGGCGAATCCTTGCGCCACGTCACCTCACGCTCGACGCCATCAAAGAATACACGCGCCCGTCCACTGCCGATCACCTTCTGCTCGATCCGCCCCTTGTCATCACCGGGAATAGGCGCTTCCGGCACTTCCATGACAACCACATTCTTCACCCGCAATTGCTGCCCCGTCACTGCATCGATCGCCGGCCGTCCGCGACGCAGGCGGAGATAACTGTTCGTTGCCGGGTCGTAGGTCCATCCAGCCGGATCTTCGCGGTAGATGAAAAAATACTCAATGCGCTTGGAGGGCGGACGCGCATCGGGCGGCGCATCGGTTTTGAACAGGAAGCCGATGTCGGGGTCGGTAAACGGCTCTGGCGCCAGCGCGCGCAGCGCGCGTTCGAGCGTGGCGCTGTCGGTGTACAGATTGTGAGGGGCAGCGCGCTGGCTAACGCGGGTAAAGTAGACGCTTCGGTCACGGAACAGCGCATCGAGATTGACGACGCTCGTCGTGTTCTGCAACAGATCGAGCGCCTGCGGCGCGCCGCCAGCATGGACGTAGAGACCGCGAAACTCCATCGCCCACTGCACGAAATAGAGTCGCGCACTGCGCACCGGTCCGATCGAGGTCGCCTCTGGCGTGATCCCCGGCGCATACACCGCCATAAAACGAGTCAGCCCAAATTCCGCCAGCGCCTCAAAGACGATGGCAGCTTTGTCGAGACCCGATTGAGGATAGGCGTTTGGATGGTTATCAATCATCACCACAATTGGGCGTTGCTGGAGCGCGCCTCGCGCCAGCACCGGCGCGCCGGTGATCGGATCGCTCGTTACAACGGGAGGCGTTGCAGTGGGGGCAATCGTCGGGGCTGCGGTCGGAACGGATGCTGGCGGCGTCTCAGTCGGCGCCGTCGTCGGCGCTGCGGTTGGCGGCGCCTCGGTTGGTGCGCTCGTCGGGGCTGCCGTTGATGCAGTCGTTGGCTCGGAAGGTGCGGCGACGGGATTGGGCGCACCGCACCCGCCGCTCATCAAAACCAGGGCAAGACTGAGTAGGAAGAACGCACAAAGCACATGAGTCCTGGCGAAGCGATTGTTGTGTCTCATCGAACATCCCCGAAACGATGGCGCAGCCACGTCAATGGAAGTTATATCAATCGGCGCGTACTATTGTACCATAGCCACGCCCCGTAACGACAGCGGTAAACGCGGCGTCGTAGCGCGCTGCCATCTGCAACCAGTCATACTGCGCCATAATCGAGCGGAAATCAATTTCCCTCAGTGATGGCAGCGCTGCAATCGTTGCGCTCAGGCGGTCAACAAGCTGCGCATCATCATCGTAGAGACAGAATGGGTGGAGATGAGCGGGGATCAGTTCCGGGTAACTCAAGCGACGCGGCAGCAGCGGCACACATCCGCAAAAGATCGCCTCGACCACGGCAACGCCAAAGAATTCCTGCAAGGCGGTGCTGACAACGATATCAGCCTGGTGGAGCAATCGGCGGTAGGTTTCCAGATCGGGAACATATCCCCATGCCAGCGCCTGATTTGCGAATTCCTTGCGCGCTGCGACGAATATTGGGTGCTGTGGATCGATATGTTCGCCGATGACAATCAGGCGAAAATCAACGCCTCGCCGCTTCAGTTCGGTCAATGCTGCAAAGAATGTTTCCGGACCTTTATCATACTCCCAACGACTGTTCCACAGCAGGATCGGCGGCTCGCCGGCGGACGCGCAGCGAGAGGGCAACGGCAGAACGAGCCGCGCAAGATCGACACCTGGCGGCAACACGTGTGATCGGGCTTTGAGCGTAGCGATCAGATCGAGTTCCTGATGATCGTGGTATCGCCCAGGCAAATTCGGCAACGCCGCAAAGAACGAGTCGCGGTGAAATGCCGAGTTGAAGAAGATTGCATCGGCAGCCAGCGCAGAGGTGTAGTTGATCCAGGGAAATGCCAGGTCACGTGTGCGGCCCGGCGGCAGCGGATATGTCAACTGATTCTCGTGCATGTACAGCGCAACAGCCGGCGTTCCCGGAAGATCGCGCGTCAACCCCAGGAATGTCGCCAGATCGAGCATATCAGTGGCGACGATCAGATCGACAGGGGGAAGGGCGCGGCGCCGCACCTCACGCGCGAAGGTGATAGCCGCACCGCGCATCCGCCAGCGCCAGCCGCCAGCCGGCGAAAGCGTCAGGAGCGTAACATGATGCTGGCTATGGCGCTGGAAACCCTGCGAAACCGCAGCATGCGAGCCGCCATGAAAGGCGTCGAGCCAGAGAATATGCATAGGGCTTCAAAGACCGCCTGGTCAGTCCCGAACGTGCCGACCCTGTCAATAACCGTTCGCGCTTCTCCCTGGAAGCGCGGGCGTCGCGCCCGCACGCACCGCCGGTGAGCGCCCGCATCTCGCCCGCACGCATAGCCTGGGAGCGCGGGCGTCGCGCCCGCACGCACCGCCTAGAGCCTGTTATGCACTTCAGAGATACACGTGGTATGATTTCAGTATGACACGTCAACCCTATCCAAGCGATGTGAGCGACGCGGAGCGGGCCTTCGTCGCTTCGACCGGCTCAGGCGCCGCGCTCCCTACCTGACCTTCATGACCGAAGACGCCCCGCAGCGCGACCACACGCTGCGCCTCCCCCCTTTCCCCCCCTGCGGGGGGGGCAGGGGGGGCGATTGCATCGTCCGCGCTTCGGCAGGCTCAGCGCATCGCACGGGAGCGCCCTGGCGCATGATGCCCAGCGCTCCGCCGCCGTGGTACGCCGTCTATCAGCAAACCCAGCGCTGGCTGAAGGCC
>CALGYB010000005.1 GCA_937935075.1 uncultured Roseiflexus sp.
CCGATGGCGGTTCGTCGCCCTCCAATCTGTCATTGCTGCCGGTTGAGCGTCTTGAAGCGATTATCGCGTTGCTGGCGACGGCGCCGGCGATTATGGCAGCCTCACCGCCGGGTGTTACCAAAGGGCGCATTGCTGCACTGCTCGAGCCGGAAGAGCGCCGCCACGCCGGTCTGCTCATGGAGTGGCTCGACCGGGCAGGCGTGCTGATCGAGCCGCGTTCTGAAGCGTTGCGCTGGCGTGAACCGCGCCCGTTTTGCAGTAATGACATCGCCTGGATCGCAACACAGGTTCGGTCGGTGTGCATGGAGGCGTTATGAACCGGGGAGCGCTTCGCAGCACAGCGCCCAATCCGCCGCCGGCAAGTCGTCCGCCGCAGCCCGATCTGCCGCTACACATTGTACGTGCGCTGGCGTTTGCCAGTATTGCGCTGGCATTCACTCGCCCTGTGGCGTTGCCGTTGCTCGTAGCCACCCCGCCGCAGGGGGCGCTCTCGGCGCTTCGCCTGATGAACGATCCGGCAATCGCTTCGCTTGCGTTGCTACGCTATGTATTTGAACCGGCGATCTTTTCAGTCGTTGTCATCGGCGCGCAGGCAGCGCTGTGGGTTCTTTTGGGTGAACTGTTGTTTGCACTGGCAGCAGCGATTCTCGCGCGCCACGCAGCACGGCGTGCGATGCGCGCGCCGCTCTGCCTGTGGGTCCGCCCGACCATCCGCCCGACAGAGCGCACCGGACTCGCCACGAAGCCCGGTTCGCTCATGCGGTTAATCCACGGCGGTATGGCATCGCGTCACTGGACGCATGCCACGCCACGGTACGTGCTGCTCGTCAGCGGCGCGCCAGACCTGCCTGCCGAGTTGGGTGCGCTGATTATCGGCGCACCGGAGGAGCGGCAACGCGCCATGATCGTCCTGGACGGGGCAGTTCGTAGCAGTGCGCCAGGGACGCTGGTCAACGCTGCTGATGACCCGCTTCTGGCTGCGGCGCTGCCAGGGCGCTGGATCGCCTGGCAGCATTTTGCGCTGGCGCTGCCGCCAGCCTACCCGCTCCACGCACCGACCGTCGCCGTCGAAACCGAACTGGCAGGCGTGTTGCTGGCAGCGGTGCGACCCTATGGCAGCGTGGCGCATGCCGGTCTGGAGGTGGCATTGCGCCCTCAGGGGGGGATGACGAGTTGGGCGTTGGGGCGGCAGTGGCGCGCGCGCGCAACGGCATTGAAACTGGCGCTCGAACAGCGCCAGGATTATGCGCTGACGCCGGACATTGCCGCTATCGAGGCAAAACTCGGCGATGCGGCATTCGAAGCGACTATTGTGGCAACCGCCGTCGCCGAATGCCTCGATGACGCTCTGACAGCGCTGCACGCGATCGGCGACGCACTTGGCGCATTTCAGCAACGCACCGCCAGCCGTTTGCAACGTTTCGTCCCTCGTGGTCGCATATCAGCGCGCCAGGTTTCCGGCGAAAACGCAGCCGATATCGTTGCCGCTCTGCGCATGCCGCTCGTTGCGCCGCCGCCTGCCATCCTGTTGCCGTTCCGCCTCTGGCGTGGACCAGACATTCTGACCGCCGGGGAACTCGGGTATCTCTGGAACCCCGCCTCCATGCTCGCCAGCGGGTTGGTGCGATGTGATCCCTGCCGCCGAATCGCAGCGCCGCCGCACGCATTTTGCGGCAACGACCCGGAGCGTATCGTGGTGGGCTACGCTGTGCATACCGATGGACATAGCGCGCCGGTGGGACCGACGCTGCGCGATCTGCGGCAGATCCTTCACCTGACTGCCGGCATGGGCGCCGGGAAGAGCCGACTGCTGGCAAACCTGTGCCAGCAACTCGTACCACACGGGTTTATGCTGATTGACGGCAAGGGCGACGACCGGGGAGGCAGTCTGATCGATACGGTGCGCCGGCTTATTCCGTTAGCGGATGAAGCGCGTCTGATCCTGTTCGATCCGCTCGATACCGCCTGGCCCATTGGACTGAATCCGCTGGCTGGCGTGAATGTCGCACAGCCAGGCGGCGCCGACCTGGCATTAGGGCAGATTCTGGCAACCTTTGCGCGTATTGATCCGGGAACATGGGAACGTTCGCCCGGCATGCAACAATTCGCGCGCATGGCAACGCTGCTGGTGCTCGAAGGCGAAGCGCATCCCACCCTGGCGCATGTCAAGCAGGCGCTCCTCGACGAAGCGTATCGCGAGGCATTGCTCCAATCGACGCGCAATATCGAAGTCGCCAGTTTCTGGCGCGAAACCTATCCGCGCCTGGGCGAAGGGCAACGATCCAGTTGCGATGCGCTGTTACGTCGGTTCGATGCGCTGCTGACCCCTGAAACAACGCGCTACCTGGTGGCGCAGGCGCAGCCGACGCTCGATCTGGCGCAGATGATTGCCGACCGTATGATCGTGCTTGTGCCATTGCCGGATGTGGCGCTTGGCGGGCTGGCAGGCGCCGTCGGAATGTTGATTGCTCAGGCTTTCGTGCGCGCCGCGTTCAGCCGGAGCGGCGGCGACCAGACCCGCCACGACTATCCGCTTATCATCGACGAATTGCAGGTGCTGATTGGCAACAGCGACACGAGTGATATGGCAACCGCCATCACCCGTCTGCGCTCGCTGGGCATCCCGACAATCTACGCCCATCAGGCGCTGGCGCAATTAGGCGATCTGCGCGACCTGATGCTGATCAACGCCGGTAACCGGATCATACTGCAAACCCAGGAACCTGATGCAAGCGTGTATGCGCGCGCCTACGCTGCCAGCGGTCTCACTGCCGCCGACCTGAGCGGGCAACCGCCAAACGACCACCAGTACGCCGTCCTGCGTTGTCGCGGCACAGTCGCAGGACCGTTTTCGATGCAACCGCTTCCCTGGCCCGTGGCACAGGAAGAGCCGCCACCACCTTATGCCGGACCCGATTGGCACAGCGTCCTGCCAGATGACAGCGATCCAGCCGATCGCTTCATTACACGGGTCGTCTATGAAACCGGCAACAGTACTGGCGCTGCCAGAGAACTGGCGCAGCTCGATGATGGAAACTGGCGTCGGCTGTTGAGCCGCTGGGAGTGTATCAGGCGCTGCCAGCGCCAGTACATTCTGGATCATCCTGGCTGCATTCCCGACCGGCTGGAGCGCCAACGCTGGCTTTCGCGCCTGTATGCAGCGCGTCCACAGGCGCTGGCTGCGGCTGAATACCTGCGCGGGCGTCAAAAGGATCGCATCAGAAAGCCTTAAAATCGAGTTGAAAACGTTCGATGGCATTTCACGGCGTCCTGATGAGGAAATATACTTGACAAACGCTGTATACTGCGTATTGAAGAGGAAAAGTCATACGACAGATCTGCGGAAAGGATAGACCCAGGATGCAAAAGACCGACTTCATTAAGGCAGTCGCCGAACGAGCGAACCGGTCGCAGAAGGAGACGAAGGAAATCGTCGATGCGGCGCTGGAAGTCATCACCGAGGCGTTGAAGCGCGGTGAGAAAGTCACCCTGACCGGCTTCGGCACATTCGAAGTGCGGCAGCGCCAGGCGCGCGATGGGGTGAATCCACAGACGCGATCGAAGATCCACATTCCGGCGACCCGCACCCCTGGCTTCAGCGCCAGCAGTACGCTGAAGAACGCCGTCAAGGAAGGCTGAGGTTTGGTTCCAATACTTCGATGACCTCATTGCTCGCCAGCGCTGATCTCGCTGGCGAGCGTTTATCATGACCGCGTCGCGGGCGTTCTCCAGGGGATACGCTATGCAACCAGGGAAGCGTTTTTGGGTGTATACTGACCGCACATCCGTTTCATGCCCGGGATATAGTGTGTAAGACTGATGCGCGGTCATTTGTACCATACTGCCGGGGCGCGCAGCGGGACGTCGGGGCGCTGCGGGCTGAAGCCCTCGCTGAGAACGCGGTTCGACCATGCTCACCGCAAGTGAAAGCCCCGCCGGGGCTGCTGATGCCAAGCGCAGTCATGCGTCCACGACTGCCAACGCGCGTTGTGGATCGGTACGCTTTGCGAACCGGGCACTCGAACATCTTGTCTGACTGACTGCAAGTTAGTATAAGACTGCTTATGGCGGTGAGAAAAACCCAAATCCTGCCAGGGGATTGAAACCTATGGCGACACAGCTTTCGCTCAATCTCGATGATATTCTTGTACTACGAAATAAACGGGTCGGTAGTAGTATTATCAATTCTTCGGTTCGTAATGGTGGATCTGATCAAATTTCACTCTATGAAGCGGCTGTTATTCTCAGAAAAGTCTAGATTGACTATTTTTGAAATCAATGAAGCCGTTCAACCCTTTGGATAAGCAGAACCTGGGAATAAGCGTGGTACGGGCGTTGCTCTCACAAACGCTCCATCCTCTGCCACCCTCGCAGAAATTCAAAGGTGCTGGGGTATATGCTATATACTATGCCGGAGCGCATGAGTTGTATCGGTCTCTGAACATACAAAGTGATGATGATACGGAGAAAAGCCCTATCTATGTAGGAAAGGCTGTTCCTGCAGGCGCAAGAATGGGTATATTAGGTGAGACATTGCTCATTGAGCAGTTTCGCCCGATATGGAATGTGCTTGTGCCTGGTTTTGGAAATCACGATCCTGGCAAGGGAAGGTACAACCAGCAACGCTCTGCGTGGGACACGCTGCATCCCGGTCGGCAATGGGCGGCAAAGCTTAAGGACTATCCGAAAACGCGCGATCAAATCGCTGAGGAGGTGCGCCAGGCGCTCACGATTGGTGGAAACTTGCGTCCCTGAATTCGCTGCTCGTGACGTTCAACTAACAGCAACGTTGCAGCGCATGGTCGCTGCCGGAAACATCCGACCCGCAACGTTATCACCCTGTCCAGCTGCAACTGCCCTCGCCCTGCCCCTCGTGTCTGAAACTCTGCCTTGCGCATCTAAACGTTATCAAGTATACTTCTTGCATCCCCCCCTTTGTGGTTAACAGATGGTTCTGAAGCAAGGAGCAGCAACATCATGCGACGACGAGTGTTTCTTCGCAGCGTCGCGGCGGGCAGTGCAGCCCTGACGGCTGCCACACTGGCCGCGTGTGGTCAGGCGCCGCAGACGCCCGCCCAGCAGGCGACGACCGCCCCTGGACAGCAGGCGACAACCGCCCCTGGGCAGCAGGCGACGACCGCCCCCGCAGCGACCGCGCCACAGGCGCAGGCGCCAGCTCAGACGAGCGAAATGCCCGCTCTTGAGTGGGATATGGCGACGAGCTGGCCTGTCGCGCTCGACACGATCTTCGGCGGCGCTCAGACGGTTGCCGACCGCGTGGCGGCAATGACCGACGGAAAGTTCAAGATTACACCGCGCGCTGCAGGCGAACTTGCCCCTGCACTCCAGGTGCTCGATGTAGTGCAGCAGAACGCTGTTCCAATCGGGCATACCGCATCGTACTACTACGTTGGCAAAAGCCCGGTCACAGCGTTTGGCACCACACTTCCTTTTGGTCTCAATGCGCAGCAGCAGAACGCATGGTTGTACGACGGCGGCGGGCTGGAGAAACTCCAGGCAGTGTACGCCAAGCTGTTCAATGTCATTCAGTTCCCGGCAGGCAATACCGGCGTCCAGATGGGCGGCTGGTTCCGCAAAGAGATCAACACTGTCGCTGACCTCCAGGGTCTCAAGATGCGCATCCCTGGTCTCGGCGGGCAGGTAATGACCAAACTCGGCGTCACGGTGCAGGTTATCGCCGGCGGCGAGATTTTCCAGGCGCTGCAAACCGGCGCTGTCGATGCGGCGGAGTGGGTCGGACCGTATGATGACGAGAAACTTGGTCTGAACAAGGCGGCGAAGTTCTACTACTACCCAGGCTGGTGGGAGCCGGGTCCTTCGCTTGAGATACAGGTCAACCTCGATAAGTGGAATGAACTGCCCAAAGCCTATCAGGAGGCGATTAAGACCGCATCGGCAGAGGCAAATATTACAATGCTTGCACGATACGATGCGCGAAATCGCGAGGCGCTCAAGCGCCTGGTGGACGGCGGCACGGAACTGCGCCCCTATAGCAGGGAAATCCTTGAAGCCGCCGAGAAGGCCGCCTTCGAGCTTTACGATGAGTTCGCCGCCAAGGACGCGGATTTCAAGGCGATCTACGAGGAGTGGAAGGCGTTCCGCACCGCAATCTACGAGTGGAACAAGGTGAACGAGGCAGGGTACACCAATTACGCCTATAGCAAGTAGGGGCGCCCCCCCGTGGGCGCCCGTGCCAGGTGGTTCGTCGGGGCGCCCCCCGTGGGCGCCCGCAGCGTTACCGCAGCACATCCGACAATTTCCGCACCTCAAACCCCATTGCGGCAAACCGGTCCAGGATCGCCGGCAGCGCGTCGGCAGTGGCATCGCTGCCGCAGTGCGCCAGAATGATCGCGCCGCGCAGATCGTCCGGGTTGAGTTTCCGCGTTACCCGCTCGACGAGAAACTCCGGCGTTTTCGGTTCACCGACCGAATCCAGGCTGTCCAGCGTCCAGTAAACCGGCAGGTACCCTTCCGCCAGCGCGACACGCAGCACCCGCTCGTTGTACGCGCCATACGGCGGACGGAAGAAAGGGCGCGTGGTCGCTCCCGGCGCGATCTCCTGGAGAATCGCCTCGGTTTCGCTCAGTTCGCGGCGGATGGCGTCGTCGTCGAGCGTCGTCAGATCGGGATGGTTCACCGTGTGGTTGGCGAGTTCGTGTCCGTCTGCAACCATCTGACGCACCAGGTCGGGATTGGCGCGCATCCAGCGTCCGGTCAGAAAGAAGGTGATCGTTATGCCGCGTTCGCGCAACGCCTCCAGGATGCGCGGCGTTGGCGCTGCGTCTGCGCCCGCGTCGAGGGTCAGCGCGATCCAGGGGCGCTCCGTGCCGCCGCGCTGTACCAGCAGCGCCTCACCCGCATCGGTGGGCGCGAGCAGTGGCACAACGAGATCCCTTCCGGCACGCGGCGGCGCATCGAGATGGTTGTATGTTTCAATAAGCGCCACAGTGCTACCATAGCGTTTCGCAATCTCATCGAGCGTCTCACCCGCAACCACCCGATGCCCTGCATAGCCGACAACGCGCGGCGGGGGCAGGGACGTGGCTGTGGGCAACGACTCGGGTGTTGGCGGCGGGAGCGTAACGGTGGGGGCAGGAGACGCGGTTGGCGGTGATGGCGGCGCGGTCGGCACGGTGGCAGTCAGCCCGGCTGACACGATGGCGGTCGGCGCCGTTGTGGAAAGTGGCGTAGGCGACTCGAGCGCCAGCGGCGGCGCGGGGCGGCGCATCAGGTCGTTGAGGAACCAACCAAGCGCGATCCCTGTCAACAGGGTCAGTAGAATGAGCGGGAGACTGGTGCTGCGCTGTTCCATACCATCCGCCAGTGTCTGATCTTCTCACGAAGATCGACGGATGTTTGCGCGTAGAAGTTCCCGAAACTCATCGATGGCTTTCTGATTGGCAAAGGCGCGTTTTGGCACAACCGAATACGCCCAACGGCCATGGATCAAGACGAACACACGGTCACTTTCTACAAACGACTGATAACGATCCCAGGTTCTGCTGACCCGTTCCTTTCCGAAGCGAAAATGGACACCCTGCCGGTCGAAGACGGTCTCAATCGGCTGGCGCAATGCTGGACTGCTGCGGAACGTGGACCAGATCAGCAATAACGGCACAGGATCGAACCAGGTGAACAGCCCAAGCGCCAGCAGCAGCAACGCCGCCGCTTGCACTCCCGCAGTAAATGCAATCCAGACAGCAGTGAAGATGGCGACAATCGCAACGAACTTGTAGAACAGATGCTTGCGCGTCGAACGCTGATAGAGCCGACAGGCATGCAGTTGTTCATCGAGTGTGTGGGTGTACTGCAACGTCATACGTTGTGCGTTTACTGGCGTAGCGGCTGTCATGGGATGATCAACTCCTGTCCAATCCGCAAGTTGTCGGCAGCGGCAGGCGTCAGATTGTTGGCGCGCAGGAGCGCTTCGACCGTCACACCGTTACGTTCTGCGATGGCGCGCAGCGTGTCTCCTGGTTGCACGACATACCGCCGTGGACCTGCCTGCGGCATAGGGGTGGCAGTCGGTTCAGGCGTTGCCGTCGGTTCGGGCGTGGGTTCGGGTGTCGCCGTCGGTTCGGGTGTCGGTTCGGGCGTCGCTGTCGGTTCGGATGTCGCCATTGCCAGTGTGGGCAGCGCCGCCGGTGTCGCGGTAATCGCTTCTGGCGCTGGAACGTCGGTCGGCGGCGGCACAGGCGCTTCGACCGGAGCGGCGATCGGCTGCATGACGGTCAGATCCGCGATGCGCAGGCTCGACATATTGCTGCGCGCCAGGGCAAAGACTGCGCCAAAAGCCGCCCCAAAGATGATGACCGCCAGCGCGAGGCGCACCCGCTCATCGAGGCGCTGCCGCGTCAGGCGCAACGCAACAGCGCCGATCAGCGGCAACAAGAGCGCAGTCAGAAGGAGTGTGATCAGCATCCACTGCGACATAGCCGGGTCACCGTTCTTGCAGACGCACGATGGTAACGCCGTCGCCGCCTTCCATTGCACTGGCGCTGCTGAACGATGCGACCAGTTTATGCTGCTGAAGGAATTCGCGCACCGCCTGCCGCAGTGCACCGGTGCCTTTGCCGTGAATGATGCGCACCCACGGCAATCCGGCGAGATAGGCATCGTTCAGGTAGTGGTCGAGCCGGTCACGCACATCAGCAGCGCGCCAGCCGCGCATATCGAGTTCGAGCGGCACATCACGCGGCGCGGGGATCGACGTGCCACGCGATTCATACGCCGGTCGGACGGATCGTCCTTCGTTGCCATCGCCCCGCTTTTCGCGCGTCAACTCAGCAAGATCGGCCTGCATCCGGAACCCGCCAACCTGCACCTCGGCAGTTTGCTCTTCTTCATCGATCGAGAGGATCTCGCCGGTCAACCCGACAGAACGCACCCGCACGACATCGCCGGGGCGCAGCGGGCGCGGACCCTGCTCAACAACGGTCATCGTCGTGCGTTCGGCAGGTTTGCCTGGCGGCGTTTCGGGAAGGCTGGCGCGCGTCTCCTGAAGTCGTCGTTCCGCTTCTTCGAGCCACTGGCGCGAGACCGACACCGAACGAAATTCATCGCGCAAGCGCCGCACCTCGTTGCGCGCCTGACGCAACTCCGCTTCGATCTCATCGCGCGCAGATTGCCAGGCCTCGTTGCGCCGCGCCTCGAACTCACGCAACTCGGCAGCAAGTCGTTCCCGATACTTCTCGGCATCGGCGCGCACTTCCATCGCACGCTGCAACTCTGCCGCAGCAGCGCCGCGTTCGCGATGGATACCTGCCAGCAGATCTTCGACCTGCGCATCCTGGTGCGCCATGCTGGCGCGGGCACGCTCGATCAATGCCGGTGACAGCCCCAACCGCGCAGCGATTGCCAGCGCATTCGAGCGCCCAGGCAAACCGATGGTCAGTTTGTAGGTGGGCGCAAGGGTCTCGACATCGAACTCGACCGAAGCGTTTTCGACGCCGGGTGTGGCGTAGGCAAACGATTTCAACTCGGCGTAGTGCGTGGTGGCGACGCCGAGCACGCCGAGTTCGAGCAAACGCTCGATAATGGCGCGCGCCAGCGCCGACCCCTCCACCGGATCGGTGCCCGCGCCCAGTTCATCGAGCAACACCAGCGCCGGCAGGCGGTCGGCGGGGGCTGATCCCCGCAAGGCATTGGCATCGATTGCGCGCCCGTTGGTCAAACGCTCCGTCTCCGATACGTCGGCGCGCTCCGCATCCGGTTCACCCTCCAGTGCGCGCAGGATGCGAATGATGTTCGTCATATGCGACGAAAACGTCGAGAGGCTCTGCTCGATGCTCTGCTCATCGCCGATGTCGGCGAATATCTGCCTGAACACCGGCAGGCGCGAGGGCTGAGACGCAGGAATGTGCATTCCGGCTTGCGCCATCAACGCCAGCAGGCCGGTCGTCTTGAGGGCGACCGTTTTGCCGCCAGTATTAGGACCGGTGATCAATAGGATGCGAAACGGACCGCCGAGGCGCATATCGATCGGCACGACGTGCTGCGGCTCGATCAGCGGATGGCGCGCGGCGGTCAGCAGCAGAAACGGCTCATCAGGCGGAGGCGCATCGACAATGTCCGGCATGACGCAGCGCATTGTGACGGCATACCGTGCCATAGCGAACGCCAGATCGAGGATTGCCAGCGCCTCGACGCCGGCAACGATCGCGTCGGCGTGATCGCCGACCTGCGTCGAGAGTTCCGCCAGAATGCGTTCGACTTCTTCGTGCTCAGCGAGTTGCAATTCGCGCCAGGTATTGTTGAGATCGACGACGGTCAACGGCTCGATATACAGTGTGGCGCCACTTGCCGATTGGTCATGCACCAGTCCGCGCACAGTGCGTCGGTGTGTGGCTTTCACCGGAATGACATAGCGCCCGTTGCGTACTGTAATGATCGGCTCTTGCAGCGCATCGCCGTGGGACATGATCAGATTGTGGAGTTTTTCCTGCAGGCGGTTGAATGCAGTGCGCACCTCGGCGCGCAGCCGCGCCAGTTTCGGGCTTGCGCTATCGAGCACCTGGCCATCGTCACCGATCGCGCGTGTAATCGCATCTTCGATCTCCGGCAGGAGCGGCAGATCGGCAGCGATCTCGCGGAGGAGCGGAAACATGTCCGGGTCGAGTTTCAGCAATGTTGTGCGCAGACGCCGCGCACTTGCAAGGGTAGCGACAATCTCGAGGAGCGTCGCCGCATCGCACACCCCGCCGCGCCGAGCCAGACCGGCCGCAGGGCGCACATCACGCGCACCGCCGATGGTGAGATCGGGCATCTCGTCGAGCAAACGACGCGCTTCATCGGTCAGGCGCAGGCGACGGCGCACATCGACCGAATCGACCGACGGCGCCAGAGTCAGCGCCAGGTCGCGCGACACCGAGAATGCCGTGTAGCGCGCAAGTTGCTGGCGAACTTTGGGAAACTCAAGGGTTTCGAGCGTCTGGAGGGCGATAGCCACAGGAAGGACCTCAACAACGCAGGCAGGAGGCGCTGCCTGAGTGATTATCGAATGAGAAAGATGATCTCGGTTTCGCGCGGCAGGATGGGCTTCACCGACTGATAGATCAGCGGCAGAATATTGTTGGCGAAGAACTGCACGAGCACCGAGCCGCGCACCCCGCTCTGTATCGCCTTGACAATCGGAAACGTCACCGTCCCTGCCGTATCGCGAAACACAAACAGTTGCTCGAGCAGAATGGCAAGCATGCCTAGGAACAATGCTCCCAGCACCAGACCAAGGAGTGTGCCGACGATTTTATCGATGAAGTCGAGACTGGCCGGCATCGTGGCGTAGCGGAACGTGTACAGCCCGGCAGTGGTGATCAACAGGAATGCAACCAGCAGGATGACGCCGAACGCGACGATCTGTGCCACATCGAACGATGTGCCGAAGCGTTCACGAAAGAAACGCCCAAGCGCCTGGAAGTAGAGACTTGCCAGGATGATGCTGACATAGAATGAAACAATCGCAATCGCCAGCCGGATCGTACCCTGAAAGAACCCCAGGGCAAGCCCGCCAAGCACGCCAAGCAAAAACAGAATGTCAATCAGATTCAATGCGCCCTCCTATCCGTTATTCGACGGCGCAGGACGTATTATAGCATATCGACGCGCGATGCTTCTCGTATGTCGACACAGTGCGGTCGGGAGCGAACGGCACGCGATGTTCCGCCGAAATGCAAACCCCACTGTGCGGTCAGTGGGGTTTGCCGGTGTGCCGCCCTGATTGTGGAGCGGGAGACGGGATTCGAACCCGCAGCCCTCTGCTTGGGAAGCAGATGCGCTACCGTTGCGCCACTCCCGCGTACACCGATACTGTAGCAGTTTCGGCGACTTCTGTCAAGATCGCCATGCGCGCTTGGGTCAGGGGGAGTGGTCCATGAGCTGGGAAAAATAGTTCTTAAGTCCCGGATCATAGGCAAAAGTTGACGTTCCGTGTACAATATGCATCAGAAAGGATCTATGCTCGCATTGACTGCGAGGTGCGTTTGGCGGATGGAGCAGGGAAGCGCGATCGTGCATAGTGTGATACCATGCTCACGAATGTTGACATGCGAGCACGAAGAGATGACATTGTGCCAGGCACAACGATAGTCTGAACGGTATGGGTGCGCCTGACCACAGCATCGAATCAAGAAATCCCAGCCGCGTAGCGCAGGCGCTGCTGCCGCTCAAACTGACTCTCCCGCCCCTGCGCGAGGGAGTTCTCCTTCGACCCGATCTGCAGGCGTTGCTGGCGGAAGTGCGGTTGCAACCGCTCACCCTCGTGATAGCGCCAGCCGGATATGGTAAAACGACGTTGATCGCGCAATGGGCGCAGGAGTTGGGGCGTACTGCTGCGCCGGTCGCCTGGTTGACCCTCGATGCCGGCGAACGCGACCCGGCATTGTTTCTGGCGTACCTGATTCGTGCGTTTCAGACGGCATTTCCCGCCATCGGACAGGATGCAGTGCGGGTGTTGTCGAGCGCCGCGAATCTCGAACGCGACTGGCCGCTGGTCGCCGGGGCGCTGTGCAGCGATTTGCAGCGGTATGTGTTGTCGGCAGCCTTTCTGTTCCTTGATGATCTGCATCAGGTGATCGACGCGACGGTCATCGGGCAGATTCTTGGCTATCTGCTGCGCGCCGCGCCGCCTTCTCTGCATATCGTGATCGCCTCACGACGCGAGTTGCATATCCCGCCGCTGGCGCGCCTGCGCACGGAAGGTCGTATTGTCGAGGTGCGTCAATCCGATCTCTATCTGTCTCCAGAGCAGGCGCGCCAGTTACTGGCGATCCAGGGCGTGACGCTCTCGGATGAGGAGCTGACGACGCTGCTGGCGCGTACCGAGGGATGGGCGCTGAGTTTGCAGCTTGCTGCCCGGGTGCTCGCCGAACAGCCGGTTGAGCGCCGCAGTGAGTTCGTGGCTGCATTAGGCGGTGGAAGCGAGCAGTTGCTGGCGTATCTGGCAGCAGAGGTGCTCGCCGATCTTCCTGCCGATGTGCTGGAGTTTCTTCGCCTTGCTGCGCTTCCGCCACATTTCGACGCCGACCTGCTGGCAGAGGCGCTGTTGCGTGAGGATGTCCCATACCTGTTGCGCCGTATTCGCTCACTGGGTCTGCCGCTGACACCGATCGATCCGCAGAGTGATCGCTTACGCTTCCATCCGCTCTGGCGCGAATTGCTGCTGCGTGATATTCACGAGATGGTAGACGACGAAACCCTTGCCGCCTTCCATCGCCGCTTCGGGCGGCAGTTCGAGTTGCGCGGCGAACTCGAGGAAGCGCTCGATCATTATGCCCGCGCCAACAGCATCGATGATCTCGAACGCGCCCTGCTCGAACACGCCTGGCCCCTGCTCAATTCACCACGTCGGAGTACTGTGCGGCGCTGGATTGAACAGATACCGGCGGAGCGACGCGATGCCAACCCCGAATTGTTGTATATGTGGGGATACAGCCAGATCGTCGCCAATCCGCCATTTGCGGCGCAGATTATCGAACGGGCTGCCGATCTGTTCCGTCGGGCGGAGGCGCCGGCACGCGAGTTGCGCGCGTACTCCGATCTTGCAGCGCTGCTCTTCTGGCAGGCGCGCCCGACCGATTTTGCCGCCGTTTGCGTGCGCGCCATCCGCGCCGCCAACCAGGCGCGTGATGCCTGGTCGCGTGGCGCCGCGCTGACGTGCGCTGCTGCGATGCTCTCTATTCGCGGGCGTCTCCCGGCTGCGCTTCGCGTTGCCCACCATGCGGCCGCTCATCCGCTCAATCCGGCGTGGCACTGGTTGCTGGCGATGATTGTTACGTCGATCCACAATCAGCTGGGCCGTCCCGCCGATGCGCTGGCAGTGGTCGATGAAGCGCTCCAGTTGCAGCAGATCGACAGCAACGACCGCATGCGACAGAATCTCCTGCGTCAGCGGGCGATGGCGCTCTATCTCCTTGGCCAGCACGCCGAGGCGCTTGCCCTGGCGCTCGATGCTCATCGCTACCTGCTGGACTACTACCGCGACGGCACGGCCGGCGTGAGCGCAGCGCAACTGGCGTTGCTCCTCTCACTGCAGGGGCGTCTCGATGAAGCGGCGATCTACATTGCGCAGGCGCGCGCCGCCTTTCACGACCTTGGCGCGCTGGCGCCGCTCGCGTCGCTGCAAGCCATCGAACTGTACAACACACTGCGGCGCGGTCAGGCGGCGCGCGCCGCCGCCGCCGCCACTGCGTTTGTACGCCGTCTCGATGAAGTGGAAGGCATGGCGCCCGATCTGCGTCTGCGTCTTCTGCTCGCAATTGTGCTTGGCGAGGCGGGTGAGGATCGGCAGGCGCTCGACCTGCTGAAAACGACCGTTCAACAGATGCAGCATCGTGGTTATCGGCTGTTTCTGGCGTCTGCCTGCCTCTATGGCGCATACCTTGCCGGGCGCTGCGGCGCTGCGGCGCTGCGCGATGGATGGCTCCGCACCGGATGGTCGGTTGCCGGCGAGGATCGCTGCCGTTTCCTGCCCATGATGCCCGCCGCAGCCCTGAAAGATGTGGCGGTGGCTGCATTGCGCGCCGGGATAGGGGGGGACGTGCTTGGGCGCATCCTGCCCCTTCATCTCGGCGATGAGACTGTGGACCTCTTGCAAGACGCATTGGGGGACTCGTCGCCGGAGGTGCGTGCGCAGGCGGCGCGGCTGCTTGGTGAAACCGGCACGGCGGTCGCTTATCCGGCATTACGGGCGTTGCTCAAGGATCGCAATCCGGCGGTGCGCCAGATTGCCGAAGAATCACTCAACCGCCTGGTGTATCGCCCACCCTACGTGTTACGCATTCGTATGCTTGGCGCCTTCACCGTCTGGCGAGGCGATCACGAGATCCGCGACCGTGAATGGCGCAGCAGTAAAGCGCGTCAGTTGTTGCAGTTGCTGCTGACGGAACGGGGACGGGCGCTGCCGCGCGAACGGGTGGTTGAGGCGCTCTGGCCCGACATGGAGATCGATGCGGCGATCAATAATTTGCGCGTTACGATCAACCGGCTGAGCAAAGCGCTCGAGCCGGATCGACCCGATGGCGCCCCTTCCGCCTATCTGGTGCAGCAGGGCGAAACGTATGCCTTCAACACCGCGAGCGACCATCGGATTGATGTTGTGGAATTCGTCGAGGCTATTGACGAAGGACGACGCGCGGATCAGCGCGGTCAGCGCGCCGCAGCGATCGCTGCCTATCGACGCGCCATCCGGTTGTATGGCGGTCCCTACCTGCCCGACAACATGTACGAAGACTGGACGGTTGTCGAACGTGAACGGCTGGCGCTGGCGTTTATCGAGGCAGCACTGCGATTGGGCGCGTTGCTCCTCGAAGAGGGCGCTGTTCACGAGGCGATTGGTCTGGGATGGCGCGTGATCGAGATCGATCAGACCCAGGAAGAAGCCTATCGCCTGCTGATGCGCGCGCATGCTGCGCTTGGCGAGCGCAGCACGGCGCTGCGGCTGTATTCGCGGTGCGTCACGGTATTGCAGAATGAATTGGGCATTACGCCATTGCCCGAAACGACTGCGCTCTATCACGCGCTGCGCGACCTGCGGTGAGAGATGACTGTCACTTCTGAGGCGGCAGGTCGTCGGGAGATGCGTTGCGTTCCTGGAGGCGTTCGCAACGATAGCGGATGAACGTCAGCGCTTCCTGCAAGGTGCGAAACATTCGCTCATCACCGCTGCCGATGTGCTGCACTCGACCATGCCACATTTCCGGATCCGTCTGGTCATCTTGAAAGACCAGACGCAGTAAAAAAGCCTCTGTACGCCGCTGGCTCATTCCACTATCCTCCTTGTTGCATCCAACGACGATGCAACAGTGATCAGGCATCAGTGTGTCAAACACAGTCTATCGGAGCGGTATTACCATTCTATTACCGCCGCGCAATGCCGGTGACGACGTTCATCACATAGGCGACACTGATGTTATCGCCGGGACAAGGATCGGGATAGGCGTCTTCCACGCCGATGCGGGCGCGACGCATCTGGTCGGGCGTATCGGTGTGGGCGAAGATGATGTCGTAGAAGCGGGTTCCGTGGATGTCGATACGCTGGATATGATGCAGAACGGCATCTTTCTTGCCGGACATAATCATCGCTGAACGTCCTTTCGGCTACTCGGGCCATCCGCCGACGCCTTCACGCTCCACGTGGTAGCCGGAGGCGAGCAGGTGCTGAATGACCTGCTGCCCGTGCGCTTCATCGCGCACTTCGAGCACTAGTTCGATGCCTACCCGGTCGAGCGGCGCCAGCCAGACGGCGCGGCGATGAAAAATATCAATAACATTCGCGCCTGACTCGGCCACGCGCGTGAGGAGCGGCGCCAGGTTGCCAGGGCGATCTTCGAGAGTCAATTTGAGCAACACGTAGCGCCCCTGCCGCACAGCCACCTGTTCGAGCACACGGGTCAAGAGGTTGCTGTCGATGTTGCCGCCACACAGGGGCACGCACACCGTCTCCCCGGCACGCGGCGTCACCTGTCCGCTGATCAATGCCGCCAGTCCGGCGGCGCCGGCGCCTTCGACCACCAGATGGTCGTGCTGAACGGCGTGTGCAATAGCGCGTGCAATGGAGTCGTCATCGACGGTCACCACATCATCGACCAGATTGCGAATGATCGGAAGGGTCAATGTTCCTGGTCGCTTAACGGCAATGCCGTCGGCAATCGTGTGCGCGCTGGAGACGGCGACAGGTTGCCCGGCGGCGAGTGAGCGCGGTACCGGCGCGCAACCGGCGGCCTGAACGCCGATGATCCGCACGTGGGGCAGGATGGCCTTGAGCGCCAGCGCAATCCCGCTGATCAGACCGCCGCCGCCGATTGGGACGATAATCAGGCTCAGATCGGGCAACGCCTCGGCGATTTCCAGACCAAGCGTGCCCTGCCCGGTAATCACGTGTTCGTGGTCGAACGCCGGTACATACGCCATGCCACGTTCCAATTCGAGACGTCGAGCGTACATTTGAGCATCGTCAAAGGTCATGCCATGCAGGATGACCTCTGCGCCGAGGCGTCGAGTAGCCATGATTTTCGTCAACGGCGCGCGCTCAGGCATCACAATCGTTGCGGGCAACCCGAGTGATCGCGCTGCCAGCGCAACCCCCTGCGCATGGTTGCCCGCCGACGGCGCAATAACCCCCGCTTGCCTCACGGCATCGGGCAAGCGGCTGATCATTGTGTATGCCCCGCGCACCTTGAACGAACCGCTTCGTTGGGTGCATTCCGCTTTGAGCCAGATTGATGCGTTGAGTTCCTGCGAGAGACGCTCATCGGGGAGCAGCGGCGTCTCGATGATAATACCGTGCAACGCTGCACGGGCGGCGCGAATGTCGTCAAGGGTGATCGGCATTCTTCTCCTCGCGTTCATCGTCGAACGGCGGTCATCTTCGAACTATTTTGCGTCGGGTTCCAGTTGCTCACGCAAATCGGCGGCGCGTGCCGCAAGCACCTGGAAGCGCAGCGCAAGCGGTTTGTCGCCAGAGTCGCGCGCTGCACTCATGAGAAACCCGGCCACGTCCTGGTCGCGCTTGAGTGCCAGGCGGTCGCCAGCAAGGTGATGCTCGGCGATCCGGCGCTCCAGATATTCCAGAATCTGTTCGACGGTCAGCATACATCCCCCTCTCTGATTGTGCCGCATTGTAGCACAATCAGGCGTCAGCGTCGCGCACACGCCGCAGAATCGCGTTCAGCGCATCGTACAACGGACTGGCGCGCAACTGAATATCGGTTGCCTGACCAGTGTAGATCAGGTCGGCGAGTTCACGTCCCTGACGCGCCAGGTGCGCGCGTCCCTGGACACTATCGCGAAACGCAGTCTGCTTCAGCAGCAGTGCGGCTTCATTCTGCGGGCGCAGTCGACCGGCGTAGAGCGCGTGGGGAGCGCGCACCGGCAGATTGAGCGCATCGCACCGTTCCAGCAGCGCCCGGTCGCGCTCGTTGCGATACGTCAGGTCGGGCAGAGCACGACCACGGTACAGGTCGCGATAGTAGGAAGGCGGATAGCGGCCGATGCGCGTCAGCATATCGTTGATTCGCCCGCGGTGGCGCTCGTCTGGAATGAGCAGATAGTCCCAGACGACAAAATCGGCGCCGGCATCGGCGATGGCATTGAGCGTTGCATGGAGAATCAAGTCGGTGTCGTTGACATACGGCAGAATCGGTATGAGCGCCACTCCGACAGGGATGCCAGCACGTTTGAGGGTTGTGATAGCATCAAGACGCAAGGCCGGGGCTGGCGCTCGATCCTCGATCTTTTCCGCCAGATGCAGGTCGATGGTGAGCAGGGTAAACATCACAATCGCCAGACTGGTCGCGTGGATGCGTTCCAGGATCGCAAGGTCCTCTACAACCGTCGGGCTTTTGGTCAGGATCAGCACCGGTTGCCCATGTTCCGCGAATGCGCGTAACGTCTGGCGTGTCAGGCGATAGGTCAATTCAGCGGGCTGATACGGATCGCTCAGCGCGGTAATTCCGACCAGATCGCCGCGGTCCAGTCCATCGAGGTCGCGCTGAACCCGCTCAGGCAGATTGACCGGCACGCGCACCCGCTCATTCAGCGGACGCTGCTGAACAGCCCAGCCGTCACAGTATGGACAGCCAAACTCACAACCGCCGTAGATTGCCATCGTATACGACGACAGAAAGTACTCGTTGATGATGGGTCGTCGTGGACCGATGACCGGTCCTGTGATCTGCTCTTCGACGTAATACGCCATAAGCCGTGTCTGTTATTCGGCGAGCGCCGCGAGCAACTCATCGTGGATGCGACCATTGGATGCGACCAACCGGTCGTTCCACGGATTCCAGGGTGCGCCGCGCCAGTCGGACAGACGCCCGCCGGCTTCGAGTACGAGCAGTGCGCCAGCCGCCGTGTCCCACGGTTTCAGGCGCAGTTCCCAGTGTGCATCGAGGCGTCCTGCCGCCACATATGCCAGATCGAGCGCAGCGGATCCCGCGCGCCGGACTCCCTGCGTGCGCGCCTGGATGCGGGTAAACTGCCGGGTGTTATTGTCGGCGGTGGTCGCATAATCGTAGGGGAACCCGGTCGATACCAGCGATGCCGCGAGGGTTGGCGTTTCCGAAACGCGCAGGCGCTGCTCGTTGCACCACGCCCCTGCGCCGCGTTCAGCAGCGAACAGTTCGTCGCGCAACGGGTCGAACACAACGCCAAGGGTCAGGGTATCGTTCTCCAGGAGGGCGATCGAAACCGAGAAGAAGGGAAATCCGTGCGCATAATTGTTTGTTCCGTCGAGTGGATCGATAACCCAGAGGAAGGGGGATGCCCGCTCCACACCGCCCCCTTCTTCGGCAAGCAGAGCATGATCAGGAAAGGTGCGGCGGATGGCGGCGACAATCAACTCCTCGCTGGCCCGATCCACTTCGGTCACCACTTCATAGGCGCTCTTCAATTCCACAGTGCGGCGGCGTGCAAGCCCATCGAGCAGCAATGCGCCGGCGCGTCGTGCGGTTTCGATGGCAAAAGAGAGCATAGGCATCATCGTGTACAATATATCGGGTTTCGTCAATGGAACAGGCAGGACGATGGCTGCGTCTATCCTGTGAAACATTCATCGTTCGACTATCGACGTACAGGCTCATACATCACCCCGACGCAATGCCTGTCGCCGTCATTGTATCAGGGAGGAAGCAATGCGCAAGTCGATGATAGTATGGGCAGTTGCATCGGCGATCACCCTGGCTGCGTGCAGCGGGACACCCGCTGTCACCCAGCCGACTGCGCCGGCAACCCCGGAACCGACGACGGTCATTATCGATATGCCAACCGTGCCGGTTGGCACACCGTATCCCGCCCCCGCCCTCACGCCCGCTCCGGAAAACGGCGCCTATCCGGCGCCAGGGCAACCGACGCCTGAGCCGACCAGTGAGATCAACGAGGCGACGATGCAGGCGATGAGCGAGCTGGCGCGCCAGAAACTGGCGGAAGAACTGGAGATTTCGGTTGATCAGATAAAGGTTGTCAACGCGGATCCAACGTACTGGAGCGACGCCAGCCTCGGTTGCCCGCAGCCCGGTATGACATACCAGCAGGTCATCACGCCAGGATATCGAATTACACTGGTCGTTGGCAGCGATCTCTATTTCTATCATACCGATACGGTGCAGACAGTGGTGCGGTGTCAGCAGTAACAGCCGCCCTTGCTTAGTGGAGATGCTCTCCTTCCTCTCCCCCGAACAGGCGCAGCCACTCTTCGACTTCCGAGCGCTCCGCCTGTTCCGGTTTTTCGACATCTGCACGCTGTTGGCGCCGGGGCGGATTCGCACTTCCGAGTAATGTCTGAGCAAATGTGCGAGAGTCGACAACCTTGATGCCACGGGCGGCGGCAGCCTGCGCTATCTCACGATCTGCCGTGACGACCGTCCACTCACGCGGACGGGTAACGGCTTTGATCCGCCGGATCAGGTGGGCGTCGGCATCCTGCGGTGAATGCGCAAAAATGCAGGTGACACCGTATCCGTCGAGGCGCTGCGGATGACCGTAGACGCCGTGATCGAACACCACGACGATTGTGCGTCCGCGGCGCTGCGCTGCATATTTCCTCAAGAGCAGAACCAGTTGAGCTTCATCATCGGCATCGGACAGGTGCAGGCCGGGCATCTGTGCGATCAGATTGTGTCCATCGATCAGCAACGGCATCGGCGCACCTCATACGACAGGCGTTACGTGGGGCGCAACCGGCGCCTCCTGGTGAACGTCGTAGCAGGGAGAGCCACATATTTTGGCTTTGGTACGACCCGGAGGATGCGATGGATGCTCAAGACCACGAACGGTACATAACCGGAAATCGGTCGTCTTCACCGGATAACGCGCCACCATTGTCGCATCCGCCTGATGAACCGTATTATCAGCGGCGCAACGGCGCCCTGATCGCAGGAGTGACATTGCTGACGCTTGGACTGGCATGGCTCCTGATTCGATTTGGCGGCGACCTGCGGTACCCTGGCAGTCCAATGCCATTCGATCAGACGGTTGGCGGACGGCGGATCGAGATTGCCGCAGGGAGCGCCGATGTTACCATTATACGCTGGGATCGCCCTGAATTTCGCGTTCAGGCGCAGCAGGTCGAGTGGTCGATGGGCGGCTTCGATATCGTCGTGCGCGCCGATGGCGACACCGTGCGGGTTTCTCATCAGTCCGGTTGCTGGCTGTTCTGCGGCAGGTTGCATTATCAGATCGCTGCACCCGCTTCAGCGGACGTGAGTGTGACGACGACGAGCGGCGATGTGCGGATAGACGCGATTGACGGCGAGACGACGGTCAACACGACCGGCGGCGATGTCTGGCTCAACGGCGTCGGCGGTTCTCTGGCGGTCGATACGGTCAGCGGCGAGGTCACTCTGCGTAATGGACGGGTCTCAGGCGCGAGAGTCGGGACAAACGGCGGCGATGTTGATCTCAGCGGCGTCAATGGCCCGCTTGCGGTCACGACGATTTCCGGCAGGATCAAGGTGCGCGACGTTACCAGCGGTCCGGTTCTGCTGCAAACCGCAAGTGGGAACATCAGCATGAATGGCGCGCTCTCCGGTGATCTCGAGATCACCAGCATCTCTGGCGATGTCAGGATAAAACTCCCGTCGCAGACCGGCTATCGCCTGTTCATCAGAACCTTGAGCGGTGACATTGAGGCGCCTGGCATACACGAGAAAGGCGCGCCGCACGAATGGCGCACGACGATCGGCGACGGCGCCTATGCGCTGAACATCGCCACCACGAGTGGAGACGTTCGGATCAAGTAGTCATTGGCTATCCAGAACCGAGCGGGGCAGGCGTCATTGCGATCCGCCACGCTTCGCTCGCGGCAAGCGCTACGCTCACGACAAGCAGCGCCGGCGCGCTTCGCAATGACAGCAGCACAGCGTCATTCGGAACAGACGGTCACGACGGCACAACCATCTGAACGTCGTCCAGATCGGGCCAGGGTTGTTCTTTTCCGGTCCAGTCGCGGGCGCGAGCGCGGAAGGCGTATGCGCCGGGTTCAGCGGGAACGAAGATGGCTTCGCGCCCGGTCGCCTGCACCTGCCAGTCTATCCATTCACCGTCGGGGACACGACGCACCTGCACATCGAACGACGCAATGCCGCTGATGTCATCCTGTCCATCCCAGCGTACCAGAATGCCGCCTTCGGGCAGAAACGCCGCCTCAGTCACCGAAGCGTCTGGTGGTGTCTGATCGCTGCGCGGAATCCACTTGAGCGCATCAAAGTGCACAGCGCGACCATCGACGCCGGTCTGATTGGTCAGCATGACCGAAGCGCCCGGACCCATATGAAAGACCCCCAGCGAGACCCATCCGCCGGAAGCAGCCGCTTGATCGACAACGACTTCGGACACAGCGCCGCTATGCGCGACCGAATACCGCGCCTGATTCGTCGCTGTTGGACCGCAGGCTGGAATGAATGCCATCACCTCGTAGAAGCCTTCTCCCGGCAGATCGGGCGACCAGACGGCGCGATGCTGTGAACGTACTGTTGCTTGCGGCGTATCGTAACTCCAGGCATGACTGCCGCCAAAGCCGCAGTCGGCACGCTGCCAGTTCCGTCCATCCCGGGCAGCGTATCCTGGCGCGCTATCATCCACGACAATCGCCTCTGGTTCAACCACCGTGCGATCGGTCATTGAGGGCGCATCACCGCCTGCCGCGACGAACGGGTCAGCGCCAAGCCACAAAAACGTCACTTCGACCCAATCGCTATCAGTCATACCGAGATCATCCCAGAACGCGCCATCGGCAATATCAATGCCGTTAGGTTGACGAATACGACGTCCAAACTCGTCGCGGCCGTTGTTGTACCCCTGCTGACGGGCTGCCTGCGCCATCGGCAAACCGACGGGGAGATCGCCATACCGCCGGCCTGTCGCCCAGTAATCGTCGCGTGTATTCCAGGGACCAACGTCCCATACCGGCAGCACCACGCTGCGATTGCGGTAGGTGACACGCACCTGATATTCCGCGCCGCCGCGGCTCGAAAGCGCACTCCACGACGGAAGCG
Organism: uncultured Roseiflexus sp.; assembly: GCA_937935075.1. Lineage (GTDB taxonomy): Bacteria > Chloroflexota > Chloroflexia > Chloroflexales > Roseiflexaceae > Roseiflexus. The sequence goes on from CALGYB010000005.1 coordinate 23,007, forward strand.
CCACGAACCGGTCGCGCGATTGAATAATGTGCCCATTGGCAGTGCGACGGCCAACGCGCCCCTGGCGTGTGGCGAACACCCGGTATGTTGGAGCGACAGGTGAGGTTGCAAACGAAGCATCTGAAGCGGGAGGCGGCGACGGCTCTTCGGCGTAAGCGCGATCAACAGGCGGAAACGACGCGAAGATAGCGACAAGCGCGGCAACTATCAAAAGGCGTTGAGCTGATAACATCCATACTCCTGACGTTCAAACGGGCACGCACTGCATACTGTCGAACAGCACGCGAGCGTGCTGCGCAGGCTGCCACCGGCGCAGCGCGTCATGCGCAAACCCTGGCACGATACGATAGCGTGCACGAAAGAGTGTCGTACCACCTTCGATATAGGGCGCGATTGTAGCCAGTATTGGAAAATTGTCAAGTTGGCAGGGAGGAGCGCCAGATCAGCGCCTGCGCGCCGATGCATCACCCCCAACCGGCATAACTCTGGTATAATTCAAAAGAGTGCTACGAAAAACACACTTCTCCTGGGAATGAGGGCATCTTGCCCATGAACACTAATGCAGGCGAGACGCCTGCGCTCCCGGGTGAGCAGGCATATGTACGACGATCTTCCGACACAGTATCAAATCGGCTATCTTACCATTCAGCCCAATATCGTGCTTGCGCCGATGGTCGGCGTCACCGACAGCATCTTTCGCCGCATGATTCTCAGCCTGGGCGGATGTGGCCTGGTGTGCAGCGAAATGACCAATGCCTCAGCCGTCAGCCCACGCGCGCGCAGCCGCCACCGCCAGCTCGATTATTTGCCGGAAGAGCGCCCGATTGCGATGCAGTTGAGCGGCAACGAGCCGGACCTGGTTGCGGCGGCTGCGCGCGTGGTCGAAGCGTTGGGCGCAGATATTCTCGATCTCAATTGTGGTTGCCCCTCGCCAAAAGTGACCGGCGGCGGGCATGGCTCAGCGCTCCTGCGCGACCTGCCGAAAATGGAACAGTTGCTCAAAGCGGTCTGCAATGCCGTCCAGATTCCGGTCACGCTCAAGTTTCGCGCCGGCTGGGATGAAACGAGCCTGAATTATCTGGATACCGCAAAAATGGCGGAGCAGGCGGGCATTGCGGCGTTGACGCTGCATCCGCGAACACGCGCGCAGGGGTACGGCGGCGTCGCCGACTGGCGCCGTGTCGCTGAAGTCAAGCGTGCCGTGAACATCCCCGTCATTGGATCGGGTGATGTGCGTGATGCCGCCGATGCGCTGCGTCGCCTGCGCGAGAGCGCCGCCGACGGCGTCATGATCGGTCGGGCGGCAATGCACAATCCGTGGATCTTTCGCCAGATTGCTCAATTGCGCGCGGGAATGCAGCCGATGGTTGTGACGCCTGGCGACAAGTACGAGTTTCTGATGCGCTACCTGGAGATGTGCTGTGACGATCTGCCGGAGCGTCTTGCGCTGAACAAACTGAAACAGATCATTGGGCAGTTCGGCATCGAGTTGCCGGGGGCCGCAGCATTGCGCAGCGCCATACACCATTCATCCGGCGTCGTTGAGGCGCGCGACCATCTGGAGCGATTCTTCGCGCAGTACGTTGAAGCGGCAGTAACCGGTTGACACTCAAGGCGCCTTGCAGTACCATACCTTGGCGCTGAGCGCTCTGCTACATTGTTGTACGCTGTTTATGCTGAAGGCGATACGAAACAAACGTACGTCTGGCGCAGTCCAGGCGTCAGTGATCATGCTGTGCGCTGGAGACACTCATGAACGAACAGGTCGAAGCGTTTCTGCGCCATCTTGCGGATGAACGCAATCTTTCCGCCAATACGATAGCAGCGTATCGCACCGATCTGGAGCAGTTTTGCGCGTTTCTGCACGGAAGGCGTCAATCCGCGTGGTGTGAGGTGACGCACGATGATGTGCTGGCATTTATGATCGATCTTCGTGAACGCCGGTATGCCAGCTCAACCGTTGCGCGCAGGGTCGCTGCGATCAAATCATTCTTCGCCTTCCTGCAAAAGAATGGCGTCGTGCACCACGATCCAACTGAGCGCATCGACTCGCCCAAGGTAGATCGCGACCTGCCGCGGGCGCTGACGCCGCACCAGGTCGATGAACTGCTGGAATTGCCGTTGCGCTCGCCAACGCCGGAACGCATCCGCGACAAGGCGATGCTCGAGTTGATCTACGCCACCGGCGTGCGCGTCAGCGAACTGGTGGCATTGAATGTGAGCGATGTCGATCTCGAGCGTAACGAAGTTCAGTGCATCGGTAAAAATGGGCGAGTGCGCGTTCTGCCGATCTTTGGGTCGGTAGTCACAGCGCTGGAGGAATACTTTGATATCAGCCGCAGTCAGCTTGCCCGTGGGAGCGGGGCGTCGAGCGAGGCGCTGTTTCTCAATCATCGCGGCAAGCGCCTGACACGACAGGGCTTCTGGTTGATCCTCAAACAGTATGCCGAGGAATTGGGGCTGAGCGATCTCACGCCCCATATGCTACGGCATTCGTTTGCCGTGCATATGCTCAATACCGGGGCCGATCTGCGCAGGGTGCAGGAATTGTTGGGGCACACGTCGATTTCGACGACGCAAATCTATACCCATATCAACCACGCAACGCCGGCGCTGCAATCCCAGCGCGCTGCGCCGCGCGCCAGCGAAGTCAACGGCGTCTTGAGCGATCGAGCGCTTGTCCCGGAAGAAAAGTAAAGCATGCGGCGTTGAACCAGAGGAGTACTCGCATACACTGCGCTCAGCGAGCCGGGGAGGGTGGAAGCCCGGCGGCAGGAGTGCGGGGAAGGGCGCTGGGGAGCCGCTTCTCCTTCGAGTGACCGCATTGGCGCAAGCCGTGTGCGGTAACTGGGGTGGAACCGCGTGTTGCTACGCAATGCGTCCCCAGGCGACGATGTTCGCCTGGGGTTTTTGTTGAACAGGAGTCGTGAATATGCCAGCAACAACTCTGGATCAGTTGGTGTCGCTCTGTAAGCGGCGCGGCTTTGTGTTTCCCAGTTCCGAAATCTATGGCGGACTGCAAGGCGTCTTCGATTGGGGACCGCTCGGCGTCGAATTGAAGAACAATATCATCGCTTCCTGGTGGCGCACGAATGTGTATGAACGCGATGATATGGAGGGGCTGGACGCCGCTATTCTCATGAATCGCCTGACCTGGCGCTACTCCGGGCACGAAGAAACCTTCAACGATCCGCTGGTCGATTGCCGCGACTGCAAAAGTCGCTGGCGCGCCGATCATATCAAAGGGCGCTGCCCAAACTGTGGATCAACCAATCTGACCGAACCGCGACCGTTCAATATGATGTTCAAGACTGCGGTCGGTCCGGTGGCGGATGCCGAGTCGTTTGCGTACCTGCGCCCGGAAACCGCTCAGGGCATTTTCGTGAATTTTGGCAATGTGCTGGCGACCAGCAACCGGAAGCTGCCATTCGGGATTGCGCAGGTCGGCAAAGCGTTCCGCAACGAGATCAATCCGCGCAACTTCCTCTTCCGTGTGCGTGAATTCGAGCAGATGGAGATCGAGTATTTCGTCATGCCCGGAACCGAGGACGAATGGCACCAGCGCTGGCTGGAAGACCGGCTCGCCTGGTGGGAGAGCATCGGCGTTTCCCGTGAACGGATCAGGATCTACGATGTGCCTGCCGACGAACTGGCGCATTACTCGAAACGCACGTTTGATCTCATGTACAACTACCCCACCCTGGGGTATGAGGAAGTCGAGGGAATTGCCAGCCGCTCCGACTATGACCTTGGCTCGCATAGTCGTGACCAGGAGATGCTAAACCTGACGGCGCGCGTCAACCCGAACCGCGATAGCGTCGCCAGGTTGACCTACTACGACGCGGAGAGCAAACGGCATATCGTGCCCTTCGTGATCGAGCCGTCAGCCGGGGTTGGACGCTGTTTCCTGGCGGTGCTCGCCGAAGCCTATGACGAGCAGATGGTCAAGACGCCGCCGGCGGAACGGATTGGCGCGGTGGCCGATGCTCTCGAAGCGTTCCTCAAATCGGTCGGCAGGAGCGACAAACTGGCGCCCGAAACGCGCGACGCGCTGCTCGATCGCGGGCAGGCGATCCTGGCAGGTATTCCCGAAACCATGCCGCAGATCGAGACGCTTCTGGCGATGCCCGGCGCCGATCAGATCGAGTTGGGGAAAAAATTACGCGGGCAGGCGCAGGGACCCATCGATGAGCACTTCCGCACGGTGCTCCATCTGAAATCGCACCTGGCGCCGATCCGCGTCGCGGTCTTTCCGCTCAAACGCAACCATGAAGGGCTGGTCGCCATGGCAAAGGACCTGCGCCGTTCGATCCAGGCCGGCAGTTTTTTCCGCACCGTGTATGACGACACCGGCGCTATCGGCAAACTCTACCGTCGCCAGGACGAAATCGGCACGCCGTACTGTGTCACCGTCGATTTTCAATCACTCGACGATGGAACGGTGACCGTGCGTGACCGTGATACGATGCAGCAGGTGCGCATGCCAGCGTCCGAGGTCCGGGCATATGTGAGTGGATCGTCGTAGCGGCGCGGTGGCAGTGTGGGGCGCAGCGGCGGCGGTGTGGGCGCGCCGCCGCCGCGCCCCGACGATGTTGCCTGTGCGTGGGGCGGGGCGGCGATGGGGGCGCGTTTACGAGGGCCGAATGGCCGGTTCCTCCGCCGGAATAACCGGGTTGTGCGTGCGGCGCCAGTTGACGGCGGGCATGATCAGTTCGGGCCGCACCCGGTCGCGGTGGTGCATCACCACGCGCATCACCGATTCGAGCAGCGTCTCGCTCAGGTAATGCGGCTTCAGACCCAGATCGAGCAGGCGCGTATTTGCGGCATTATAGTAGTGCTCTTCTTTCTCGACGCGCGGGTTGGGCAGGTGGTGAATAACGACATCGAGACCGAACTCCTGTGCCGCTTCGCGCACTGCTTCGGCGAGGCCGGCGACGTTGAACTGTTCGGTGAACTGATTGAACACGCGTAGCTCGCCACGCGGCGCCGGGTTGAGGATGGCGAGTTCGACGCACGCCAGCGTGTCGCGAATATCGAGGAAGCCGCGCGTCTGCCCGCCCTTGCCATAGACGGTCAGCGGCAGACCGACGACCGCCTGCACCAGGAAGCGGTTGAGCGCTGTTCCGAAGACGCCATCGTAATCGAAGCGCGTCGCCAGGCGCGGGTCCATTGTGGTTTCAGGCGTTTCGACGCCATAGACCACCCCCTGGTTCAGGTCGGTGGCGCGTAACCCCCAGATGCGGCAGGCAAACAGGATGTTGGTGCTATCGTGCACTTTGGTGGCGTGGTACCAGCTGCCGGGTTGTTTTGGGTAGGGGAGGGTATCGGTGCGTCCCTTATGGGTAATGGTGATGTACCCCTCTTCGATGTCGATATTTGGGGTGCCATACTCTCCCATTGTTCCCAGTTTGACCAGATGACAATCCGGCGCATGGTCGGCGAGCGCATAGAGCAGGTTCAGTGTGCCGATAACATTGTTGACATGGGTGAACACAGCGTGCTGGCGGTCGATCATCGAGTAGGGGGCGCTACGCTGCTCACCGAAATGGACAACCGCCTCCGGCTGGAAATCACGGATCACCGGCTCGAGGAAGGTATAATCGCACAGATCGCCAATGAAGGGGGTGATGATTTTACCGGTGATCTGACGCCAGACTGCGACCCGTTGCTGGAGCGTCTCGATCGGCGTCAGGCTTTCGGCGCCGAGTTCGTGATCCCAGAGTCGCCGTGAGAAGTTGTCGAGGACAGCCACCTCGTGGCCGCGCTGCGAGAGGTGCAATGCGGTCGGCCAGCCAAGGTAGCCGTCGCCGCCAAGGACGAGAATGCGCATACGGAAAACTCTCCTTAGATTTCGGGTGAGCGGGTGCTTTCTCCTGAGTATACCACAGGCGATACACAATCATAACGCGCGAATATCAAGAACGCATTAAGGGCGAGTAAAATCATTGCGATTCCGGATCGGGCGCAAACTGGTCGTGCAGTTCTTGCAGCCGTTCATCGGTGTGGCGCGCATAGTACTGTTCGGTAATGCGGGTGTTGGCGTGCCCCAGAATCGCCGAAACCTCGGAGAGTTGGGCGCCTTCGTTGAGCAGCCAGGTGGCGACGAAGTGGCGGAAAGTATGCGGGGTGACGGTCCGCAGCGCGTGCGCTTCGCGGGCACGCCCTTCGCGCTCAATCTGATCCGCCACACGTTGAGCGGCGCCGGTCACAATCTCCCACGCTGCGATGCGCCCCAATCGCCCGCCGGCGCTGCGTGGACCGTGGGAAATGAAGAGCGCATCGGCGTGCGGAAATGTGGTGTGCCGCGCGTGCAGGTAACGCAGGATTGCCTGCTGCGCGTGCGTGCGCAGAAAGACGGCGCGACGGCGCTGCCCTTTGCCAACCACGAAAGCGCGCGGAAGAATGCTGCCATCGTCAGCGCGAACATCAACAACATTCAGGCTCAATACCTCGGAGATCCGCGCACCGGTGGAAAAGAGAGTGTGCAGTAGTGCAGCGTTGCGCAGCATATTCAGGCGGTTGCGTTCGGCGCGGCGCCCTGCTTCGCCGGGGGGCAATTCGCCGTCGTAGAACGTCACCAGTTTGCGCAGATCGGGAACGTTGGGCGCGCGACCGGCATAGGCGCGCGGCAGCGCATCGCGCAGGTGCAGGCGAACCAGCGCAAGATCGCAGCGCAAGTGACCGCGATCGGCGAGGAACTTGCAGATTGCCAGTGCGCCGTGACCATACGTCAGAACCGTGCCATCCGCCATCCCTTTCAGAGAGTCGATCCAGGCGCCGAGATCGGGGGCGGCAATGTCGGCAACGGTGCGCCGCCCTTGGCGTTGCGCCCAGGATGTGAATGAGCGCCATGCATCGCAGTATGTGGCAATGGTGGAGGCTGCCAGCGGCTTGCGGCGTGAGCGTTGCGCTGCGGCCCAGGCGTCGGCGGCGGCGGCGATAGTCAATTCTGTCATAGCACATTCATGTTCAGTAGGCTGGCGTGCGGCGTCGTTCCAGCACCTCGTTCTGGATCAGGCGCAATTCATGGATCTCGATGGCAGCATTGAGCACCGCTGCAACAGGCCGGTTTCCTTTATCGACAACCATCACCGCCGTGCCAAGCGCCACAAGTTCCGGGTAATCATTCGCGCTCAATGGGAGGACTTGCAGATTGGCGATTTCGGCGGGCACATCCTCGCGACTCCAGACGGTTCCATCGATAACCCCGCTTATCACCAGATGTAATCCCTGAGCATAATCGATCTCAACGAATTCGACACGCTGTTCGCGGCAGATTGTATGCACAATGAGGGTGTGATCGGCGGACGACGGATCCACGCCGATCCGCATGCCGTCCTGAATGCCGGCTGCTGGAGCATCGCGCAGGATCAGCACGTGCTGCGCCATAAATGTGTCGGGACCGAGTTCTGTCACAATATCGATCTCCGGGTATTGCATCGCAGCACGGCGTGAAAGCAGCGCCCAATCGCACTGCTGCGCCGCCAGCGCCTGCACGCGCTGCCCGGCGCCTCGAATGAAGCGCAGTTCCAGGTCGATTGGCAGGCGGTCGAACTGCGTGCGCAGCCCGGTGGCCAGTCCGATCAGGCGGCGCGAGTAGATGAGCGGAAGCGCCCCAACCAGCGGTCGGTGCATCGCAATTGACCACAGAAGAGGATAATCGATGGCGGCGACATACGTGCCAAGCCGTCCCCGCGCTTCGAGGTGCACGGCGCCAACCGATGTCAGGTACTGCAACCCGGCCTGCACCGTCCCGACGCTGGCATCCAGACGCGCAGCGTATTCGTGAACACGAGTGATCCGGTCGCCTGGCATTCGTTCGAGGAGCGAGCGCGCCAGAGCGACAACGATCTGTCCATGTTTGGAGAAAAGCGGTTCATCGTCTGTGTTCGCAAGGAGCAGCCTGTCGATCTGACGATTACGGGTCATCGAACTATTCCTTATAGAGCGAACAACCGGATGTTACCCAATGATCGCCCATGTTGACCGTCTAGCGGCTGACGTTGGCTGAGCCAGTCGAAGCCAACGTCAGCCGCTCCACGTCCTTAATTGCCCAGGTTGCGGTTGATCGCTCTATGAGAGCGGGTCTGAACACTTGCCTTATGAAGCGCATGTGAGTGGGCGCAGGCGCCGCATTCGTTCACCCGAATGACTTTCTCAGATACGCTCTTAGCACCAGCGCGGTTTTGCACTGTAGCATACAGCGTGTGGTTGTGTCAACCGCCGATGGTTTCAGCGCTCGCACGGAGTCGTCGTGGACTCTTCCGGCATTCCAACCCAGGTTTCGGAGAAAGCCAGAAAAGCAGAGCTGGCCGAATCGCCGGCAGGAACCCTGGTTTCGCCAGGGAGCGGCACGCCATTGACCATGATGATCCCTCTGGCGCACGGGCAGATGACCGCCGATACGTCGTAGGCAATAGGACCGCTGGTGTTGTGGAACAGTTCCATCGCCGCATCGAAGATGTCTTCCCACACCAGTTCGATCACGTGCATCCCGCTCGTACACACGATGCGTCGGCTCTGCCTGCCGTTAGGGTATTGAATGAACTGTGCGGATTGCAGTGCCAGCGCTGCCAGACCGGGGTCGCGAAACCCGTCGAAGTACTGGTTGAATCGTTCGGTTATCATGCGTCCCAGTGATGGATTGTCGGTGTAGATCGCCAGCGGCGGAAGATCGTGGCGGATGGTTGTCTCCTGGTCGACTCGCATGAACAGAACGGTTCCCTCTCCGTCAGCCGAGTATGTGCAATGCCAGCAACTGGTCCAGACCATCGCTGCGTCGCTTCCCGGTCGATACAGGGTGATTAGGTGGTTTTCTCCGGCAAAGAGGACCGGTCGTCTTTTGTTGAGAAGAGCCACGTGCGCCTCATTCTGATCTAACGGCGAAAGCATGAGCGACTTCACTGCAAAAAGCGGTATCCACGAAGGTCACAAAGGGACACAAAGGAAAGGCGCTTCATTATTCACCTTCGTGCGCTTCGGGTCCCTGGCGGTGAAGCCGGTGTGCAGCGGACTCAATCATGACTTGACTGCAAAAAGCGGT
>CALGYB010000006.1 GCA_937935075.1 uncultured Roseiflexus sp.
CGCTCGCCCCTCGCCCCTCGCCTCTCGCCCCTCACCTCGCACCTCTCGCCTCTCGCCTCGCACCTCTCGCCCCTCGCCCCTCGCCTCTCGCCCCTCGCCTCCCGCCCCTCGCCTCGCACCTCTCGCCTCTCGCCTCTTACCTCACCCCTGAAACACAGACAGCGGCCATACACCGGGCGCCCGGCATATGACCGCTGATGTGCGACAGTTTCAGAGACTAGACTGCGATGCGCGCGGCAACCTCGGCGAGTCGCGTCGCATACCCCATCTCATTATCGTACCACGCAGCGACCGACAGGAAGGTGTCACCCATCACCTGGGTCAGTGGCAGATCGACGATCGACGAATGCGGATCGCCGACGATGCGCGACGATGCCCACTCATCCTCGAGCACCCCCATGATGCCCTTGAGCGGCGGTTCGGCGGCGGCTTTGCGGAATGCGTCATTGACCGACTGAACAGTAACCGGTTTCTCGGTCACCAGGTTCAACTCGGCGATGCTGCCGGTGCGTATTGGAACCCGGTACGCCTTGCCGGTAATCTTCAGGTCCTTCCAGATGAACTGCAACGCGCGCGCCGCACCCGATGATGAAGGAATGATGTTCTCCGTCGCCGCCCATGAGTCGCGGCGATCCTTCATCGGCTGATCGGTGAGCGACTGGGTGTTGGTATAGGCATGGACGGTCGAGAACAAACCGTGATGGATGCCAAAGTTCTCGAGCACCACTTTAACGACCGGCGCCAGCGCGTTGGTGGTGCAGCTTGCCATGCTGACGATCTTGTGCTTCTCGGGGTCGAAGGTATCGAGATTGATGCCTGCCAGCAACACGGCGTCACAGTCCTGCAACGATTTGCTTGGCGCGCTGATAAGCACGCGCTTCGCGCCGCGATCCAGGTGCTGCTGTGCTACATTGCGCACCGTCGCACGACCGGTGCAATCAACGACGAGATCAACCCCCAGCGCCGCCCAATCGGGCAGTTCGTTCAGCGAGTTGAAGTACGGAATCTCGCGCCCGCCAATGATGAACTTGTTGTCACCGGCAACAACCTCTTCGTGCCAGCGACCATAGTTCGAGTCCACTTCGAACAGGGCGGCAAACGTCGGCACATCGCGGATGTCGGAGATGGAGATGGGAGTCCAGAGATTCTCTTTAAGAGCGACCCTCAAGAGTGAACGACCAATGCGACCGAACCCATGAATTGCGATTCGAGCCATACGTACTCCCCTTTCTGTCTCTCATACGTGGGTGCGCAGACATGTCGGGCGCACATCCAATTGCTAGTATACATCATGATCGACAGGTGACGGTCATCCACCCTGGCGAGCGCCGGTCAGGATCGTCAGATACTGCACCGCTCCCGGAGCGATGGCGTGCAGCGCGTAGAGCAGGCGCAGCATTCCCGGCAACACAATCTCACGTTTGCCGCGTTCAATACCGCGCACAATGGTTATCGCCGCCTGATCCGCCGTCAGCACGGGCAACAGGCGGCGCGCCAGCCCCGGCACGCGCTCCAGAACGCCAGGGTTGTGCTCAAAATACGTCGTTGCCACCAGCCCTGGAATAATCGTCGTGACTCGCAGGCGCGTGCCGTGCAGTTCGGCGCGCACGGACTCGACGAACCCGCGCAGCGCCCAACGCGCAGCAGTGTACGCCGCTGCACCGGGCCATACCACGAGCGACGCCGGTGAATTGACATACGCGAGATGACCGCTTCCCCGCGCCCGCATAGCAGGCAGGAAGGCGCGTGTGATGTAGAACGCGGCAAAATACGGCATGGCCATCATCGCAACCGCTTCCTCCGGCGTCGTCTCGTTGATGAACAACCAGCGCCCCGCACCTGCATTGCTCAGAAGAATATCGGGCGGACCGGTTGCGGCAAGCACTTGCCCGGCAACGTCCGCCACAGCGCGTTCGTCGGTCAGATCGACCGGATAGACCGACGCCACGCCTCCTGACACGCGAATATCGCGCGCCACCTGCTCGAGCGCCGGCTGTGTGCGCGCCAGCAGGATCACATGCGCTCGCCGGCGGCCGAATGCCCGCGCCGTTGCCGCACCGATACCATAGGAAGCCCCGGTGATGAGCACCGTCTTGTTATAAAGATCGCTCATTGCTGTTCTTTCATCTCATACCGCTGCCGATACAGTATAATATGAAAGTTATGGACACTCCGTGCATCAGGCTGGCTGTGTGGCGGCCAGCGCATATCCCGGAAGGAGACCCATCCATGTCCATGCTTCAGACCCTCTGGCGCAGTGATCCTGATGTTGCGCGCATTATTGAAAGCGAAATGCGCCGTCAGCGCGACGGACTGGAACTGATCGCCAGTGAGAATTACGCCAGTCGCGCTGTGATGGAAGCACAGGGTTCGGCGCTCACGAACAAATATGCCGAGGGGTATCCAGGCGCACGCTACTATGGCGGGTGCGAATGGGTCGATCAGGTGGAAGACCTGGCGCGCGCGCGGGTTAAGGAGTTATTCGGCGCAGCATACGCCAATGTACAGCCGCACTCTGGATCGCAGGCGAACATGGCGGTCTACTTTACATTTCTGCGCCCCGGCGACAAAGTGCTCGGCATGAACCTGGCGCACGGCGGACACCTGACCCACGGCTCGACGGTCAACTTCTCAGGCCAGCTCTACGACTTCGTGGCGTATGGCATCGACCCGAAGACCGAACGAATCGATTATGACCAGGTTGCCGAGATTGCGCGCCGCGAGCGCCCCAAAATGATCACGGTCGGCGCCAGCGCCTATTCGCGCGCCATCGATTTTGCCATCTTCCGCCAGATCGCCGATGATGTCGGCGCGTTCCTCTTCGCCGACATTGCGCATCCCGCCGGGTTGATCGCCAAAGGATTGCTGCCTAGCCCCATCCCCTATGCCCATGTCGTCACTTCGACCACCCACAAGACGCTGCGCGGACCGCGCGGCGGCATTATTCTGATGGGGAAGGACTTTGAGAACCCCTTCGGACTGAAAGCGGCAAAGAGCGGTCGAACCCTGATGATGTCGGAACTGCTCGACAAAATGGTTATTCCCGGTGTGCAGGGCGGACCGTTGATGCACGTCGTCGCCGCCAAGGCGGTAGGGTTCGGCGAAAATCTGCAACCGGAATTTGAGACGTATGCCCGCCAGATCATCCGCAACGCGCAGGCGCTGGCAGGCGCTCTGATGGCGCGTGGATACCACATCCTCTCTGGCGGCACCGACAACCATCTGATGTTGATCGACCTGCGCAATAAGGGCGTCAGCGGCAAAGCGGCGCAAGAAGCGCTCGACCGCGCGGCAATAACGACGAATAAGAATGCTGTTCCGAACGATGACAAATCGCCGTTGATCACCAGCGGCATCCGGCTGGGAACGCCAGCGCTGACCACGCGCGGCATGAAGGAACCGGAGATGGAACAGATTGCTGCGCTGATCGACGATGTCATCACGCATATCAGTGACGATCATGTTATCAATCGGGTGCGCGAAGAGGTGTTCACGCTCTGCAAACGTTTCCCGGTGCCCGGGCTTGAACCTGCCGCTTGACGAGGATCGGGTATCTGGCGCCGCCGACGGCACGCACCCATCGACGGGCTGAAGACGCGGACAGCAGCGTATGCCGGTCTCCAGAATCACAGGGCAATCAGAAACAACGGGAGCATCTATGCTGCAAGATATCCGGATTGCAATCATTGGCGCCGGGATCATGGGCGAAGCTATGATCAGCGGCTTGCTTAAACAGAACCTGATCCCTGCCGATCAGATTGTCGCCACCGAGCCACGCGCCGAGCGGCGTGAAGAGATTGAACAGCGGTATGGCGTGCGCGTCACCGACGACAACGTCGAAGCCGCACACTGGGCGCAGGTGGCGCTCTTTGCCGTCAAGCCGCAGACGGTGCCAAAACTCATGCCCGAACTGCGTGGCGCATTGCGCAATGGGGAACTGGTCATTTCCATCGCCGCCGGCGTCCCGATCCGCACCTATGTCCAGGGGCTTGGGCATAGCGCGGTGGTGCGCGCCATGCCCAACACCCCGGCGCAGATCGGCGAAGGCATGACGGTCTGGACGGCATCGCCCGATGTGAACGAGCAACAGCGCGGTTGGGCGCGCACTATTCTGGGTTCCTTCGGGCGGCAGATGTTCGTCGATGATGAGACGTATCTTGATATGGCGACTGCGATCAACGGCACCGGACCGGCGTATATTTTTATGGTGCTCGAAGCCATGATCGACGCAGGCGTTCATCTGGGATTGCCGCGCTATATGGCAGAAGAACTCGTGCTGCAAACCATGCTCGGCTCGGTGCATTACGCCATGCAGAGCCGCCGTCATCCCGCAGAACTGCGGAACGGAGTGACGTCGCCGGGCGGCACGACTGCCGCCGCGCTCTACGAACTCGAGCGCGGCGGGTTGCGAACCGTTCTCTCGGATGCGATCTGGGCGGCGTACCGGCGTTCTGCTGAGCTTGGGAAAATGATGTGAGCGCCGCGCGTCACTGACCTACCGGAACTCGACGCGCCACATCGGGATCGACGGTCAGCAGCGTGCGATTGACCCAGCCGGTCACGCCACGGACGTTGGTGATCCGATACCAGCCGCCATCAGGGGTCTTGGAGAGCAGTTGCACGGTTTCGCGCGCATTGACCTGATCGAGCACCTGCGCCTGGAGATTGGGCGCTGCGCGCACATTTCCGCCATTGAACACGATAGCCGTCAATCCAGTTACCGGCGGTACAGTCGCATTCGGAGTCGGCGGCGGCGGCAACGCCGCCACGGTTGCCGGCAGCGGCGTCGGCACGGTTTCGTTCGAGACCGGCAGATTGCGCAGGTCATTGGTCGAAATGGTCAGCAGCGTGCGACTGACCCATCCCGTAATCTGGCGCTCGTTGATGATCTTCACCCATGTGCTGTCGGCGTTACGCGCCAGCAGCGTCACACTTTCACCCGCATTGATCTGATCAATGACCAGACCGCGCAGGTTTGGACTGGTACGCACATTCCCGCCATTGAACACTGCGGCTTTCGTCAGATTGTCGGGAGTGGCGACCGGCAGTTGCGCCGCCAGGTCCTGATCGACGACCAGCAGCGTGCGGCTGACCCATCCGCTGAGACCTGCCGATGTGAAGATACGGTACCATTCGCCATCGATGCTGCGTTCCGAGAGGGTGACGACTTCGCCGAGCGACAGTCGCCCCACCACTTCGGCTTCGCGATTGGGCGCACGCCGGATGTTGCCGGCAATCGTCGCCGTGCCGGTCAATTCCTCGGTTGCCGCGACCGTCGGCGACGGTTCCGGCGTTGCCGGCGAAAGGGTTGCAGTTGGCGTCACTGCCGGCGCCAGCGTTGGTTCGGCAACCAGCGCATAAAAATCGTCGAAGAACGGCTGCAAAACATTGAGCGGAACAGGATCGGAGCGTGCAATCTCGCCGCCTGCTCCGCGAGCGATGGCGACTACGGTGTACGTCTCATCCTGACGCGGGGTTGGCGCGTCCGAACGACGATCAAGCACCACTTGCGCCTCGCCGCTCAGTGGGTCGGGTTGCGCAAGCGCCGTTTCCGGGTTGAACCAGGGGAACTCCTGATCGCCTTGGCGCACAATCGCCGTCACGGTTGCATCAGACGGCAGATTTTCCGTTCTGACCACCACAACGATTTTGCCCCTGCCGACGACCTCAGCGCGTTCAACCGCAAGACGCGGCGGTGGGGGCGGAGGCGTTGACGGCGTGCCAGAGTCGCCTGGAGCGAAGGTCAACACCAGAACGACGATCACGCCGATGAGGACGATGGGCGCCAGGACGATCAGCGCCTTGACCGCCGGCGATGCAGCGCGGAATCGCTCGCCCAGAGTGCGCGGCTCCTCTACAGGGAGTGATGTATAGTCGATCGTTTCGCTGATCCCGCCAATATCGGGCAGCGGCAGTTCATTCTGGCGCGCAGCGCGTCGCCGCCGCGCCAGAATGAACGCTATGGCAACGATCAGGATTGCTCCGAACAGCAATACGATGAGAATCTCTTGCGACATCGAACGTTCCGGTCCTTTCGATCAGCGCCAGACAGGAAGGAGCAGGCTCGTTTCCTGTGTTGCGGCTATCATATGACAATTTTGCACAAGATGCAAGCGATCCATGCCATACCGATGTTGAGAAACCTGCATATCTCTCTGTCGGAGTGTAAAATGTAGGAGCGGTGCTATCAGCGCGTGGTTATGCTCACAAAGAATCCGGGGGCGCGGCATGAAAGACCTGTTTCGGCGCGGATCGGGAGTCGGGCGATCCCCACATCACACGTGACACTGATGCGCGGTCATTTGGACACTAATGGTTGTTGAGAACATAATCCGGTATTGCCCGGTTAAGCCCACCTGCGCAGGCTTTGCAACAGTAGCCTGCGGCTTTAGCCGCCGAACGGACTTATGCCGATACGCGGTTGTGCGTCCGCGACACGCCTGCCGCTGCGCGTTGACCGTTGCGCCTTGCCCAACGAACGCGCCAACATCTTGTCAGTCGGGTAGGTGAAGGCAATGCCTTCGCCTACCCGACTGACTTGCGGTCGGTCGGACAGGATATTCGACCGCCTGGCTCGCAAGGCGTAATGATCCACAACGCGCGCTGGTAGTCGTAGACGCTGACTGCGCTCTGGCATTAGCAGCCCCAACGGGGCTTGCGCGTGCGGTGAGCCCGGTCGAACCGCGTGCACGGCGCCCCTTGCCCCTCTTCCCCCCGTCCCCCTTCTCCCACACGGGGAGAAGGGGGCGTTGGGGCATGGCAGCCCCGCGTCAGCGGGGCTTGCACGTGCGGTGAGCCCCGTCGAACCGCGTCCTCAGCGAGGGCGTTCGCCCGCAGCACCCCGGCGTCCCGCCACGCGCACCGGCAGAATGGTCCAAATGACCGCGCATGAAAGAACTGCTCCAGCGCCGCTATGTCGGCTATCGCGCCATCGGGCGGTTTCAGGAGCGCCAACCGCCAGCGCGTGAACCTCTTCCACTGCCCTTCAAGGGATGGTCACGCGCGCCAACAACAGCGCGTGGTCGCCGGCGTCTCCGGCGCGTTCCCCTCCGGTACGCAGCGGCAATCTGGCAAAGGTGTGCGGGTCGTATATGCCCATTGCCAGGCGATATACGCCAGCCGGGAGATCGGATGGGAGCGGAACGCGGTGCCGGGTTGAAACATACCGTCCTGCATACCACATTCGCAAGGGCCAGCGATCTGTGCCGAGCGGCACGTCGATTTGCGCCACCCGCTCAGCCCTGTCGTTCAATACGTGAATGAAAATCCAATAGTCAGCATTGACCGCTGCCAACGCCTGCCACTCCAGGGTGACAGTCAATACATGGCTCGATTGCACGGTAGAAGCATCCAGGTCATAACCGCGCAGGTGAATGGCATCGCCGAAATCCGCCTCCAGCGATTGCGCGACAGGCGGCGGAACCTGGTAGACATACGCATAGTTGATGCCGTGGATTCGCACGGTGTGCAACGGTCGGATCTGACGAAACGGCCGGTGAACGTCGGGTTTGGTATTGCGCTGCAATTGATCAATGTACGTAACCGCGTAATCGACCTGGTGCGGCGCCTGGATCGCCTGAAGCGGCGCAACTCCGGCTGGCGCAAATGGGCGTAGCACCGGTTGATAAAACACCGCAATTGGACGATCCCTGCCATCGGGTTGCGCGGCGATGAACGAGGCAGCCAGTTCAAGACCTTCACCCCAACCAATAGGCAAGACGCGCTCTGCTGCCGGTCCCCCGCCAAGCAATGGACTGTAGTACGCCAGATAGTACGGGTAATACCCGTACAGATTGGCGGCCAGCACGATGATGGCAAGTGCATAACCGGCGACAATGACCCGCTTCTGTGGAATGACTGCCACATTCCTGAACCTGTGCCAGAGAAGACCGGCGCTGCGGCAGATCCCGGCTGATGCCAGGATGGTCAACGCCGGGAAAACCGGCAGCGCATAACGGTCGAACTTCTTTGCCATCACAGTAATGGCTGCAACGAAGAGCACGACAAAGAGCGCCAGCAGCAGCAACCAGCGGTTCGGTCCGCTCCAGGCGCGCCTGCCATCCGCTGCGGTCAAGCCGATCCACAGCAGAACGCCAATCAGCGTCCAGGGCGCCAGGCGAAACGCGATGGCCACCGGATAGAAGAGCGGTCCCGGATCATCAACGGCGCGTCCCAGGAAAAAGTTGCCCCACGGATGCGGTGCACCGCCATCAAAGAGGATTTCGCTCATTACCCCCCATATCGTGGCAACCGGTCTGACCCACATGGCGGGCCAGAGCGCCACCCAGACGACCGCCGCCACCCCGCCCCATACGCACAGCGGCGCAATGCAACCGATGAGCGATTTCACAAATGAGCGAATGTTGTTGATGGCTTCCCGCTGCCGAATCAGTGCAATCAGCCCCGCCATCGGTATGAGCAAGAGCGCAGGCGACTTTGTGAGCAGCCCCAGACCGAACGCCACACCGCTGCCGATCCACCAGGACGACCGGCTCAGAGGGCGCTCGCCATCTTCGAGCGCAATCAGCATCAGCAGCAGACTCAGCGTCATCAACGAGGTGAGCGTGGCGTCCATGTGAAACAACTGCGAGTGAGCGACCAGAAACGGCTCACCCACCCAGAGAAGCGCCGCAAGGAGCGCGACATGGAAGCCAAATAAGCGGTTGAGAAGCGGATACGAAAGTGCAAGCGCGAGCGCGGTCAGCGTCGCCGCCGGAAGACGCATAAGAGGGTAGAACGTATGCCTGGACTCCTGGATGATCCCGGCTGCATCCAGGGTTTCATACATCCGGCGCCCGGCCACGCCAAGCCAGAGAGTCGTAACAGCCGGATGCCCGAAGTAGAAGGTATCTGCAAAGTTACCGGTAGCGAGCGCCGTAGCGAACCGCTCGGAGAGCGAAATCCAATGGTATGCTTCATCAACCGTCAGAAAGATGCCGTTAGGAAAGCGCGCGATCAGCGCCAGAAGAAAGAGGACAACCGGTACGACCGGTGCTGTGCGACGACTCAGGACGAGCGCGCAGGCTGCCATAGAACCCCTTTCACGAAAGGCTCTGCTGGCGTTCCATTACATAGACCAGCCAGCACATACCAGACATCAATCGCGTCCTATCATTCTGGTTGTGTCGTGTGCATCCGTGCATCAGCCGCTGCAACCGACTGCTGCGGCCTCAAGCCCTCACTGCACGCACGGTAAGAGGGGCTTACCCGACCTGAACAAGGGCTTCAGAACGTCCGGGTTCTCGATGATCTTCCGATCAGGAAGGCGCCGCCACACGACCAATGCACCGAATCTCTGGTCGTGGCGGATATGCTGCTGCCTGGTTGTGGACAATGGTAGACTACCGGCGCGTCTCGACCGGCGGGTGCGTCTTCGCCGATTCCGCTTCAGCGTCCTGCGTATCGCCAGGCGACTCCGGCTTGACGCGCATGCCAACGATGAGTGTGCCAAAAAGGAGCACACCCATGATTGTGAACACGGCAATCGTGAGTGGCGACTCGTTTTTCGTCAGTTCGTACCCCAGGGCGACAAACGGCAGGACCATCAGCAGAACGGCAAGCACAGTCCATATGCGGTCAAAAGTGTTCATTGGCGATGCCTCAGGTTGTTGTCAGAACTCTTCCAGAGCATATGGTACCATACTTCCATTTGACGGATCACGCAGCGCCGACTGAATTGATGCAGGTATGGATTGACCGGAAACGCCATGCTGCCGATCCCGACCGGATTCCGCGTATGCGAACGTGAAGGCTCACGCTGAACTGGCCGGTCCCCGCAGCGGCAGTCGGATCGGGCATACGGGCGCACCAGGGGAAGGTTACGGCAGGGTCCTGCGCGCCATCCCTCGCCGGATCAGCGGCGAGCAGCGCGATGAGTGCAGCTCTAATAGAGTGATCGACCACGAGGCTCAGCCAACGTCCGCCGCTCCACGTCCTTGATAGTCCAGGTTTTGGTGATCGCTCTGTAAGAGCCTATCTGACGCTCATGCGCGATCATTTGGACAATACTGCCGGTGCGCGTTGACCGTTACGCCTTGCGAACCGGCGCTCGAACATCTTGTCTGACTGACCGCGATTCCGTATGAGAAAGGCAATTGGGGAGGCGAAGGCAATGCCTTCGCCTCTCCGAGTCGCACGTCACGCAGCAATCTCTCGAATAGCTTCTGAAACGTTATGCTCAGACCCTCACCCCGTCGCCTGATAGATCTCCGGCGACAATGCCAGCAGGTGCAGAACCCGTTGTTGCAGCGGTGAGAGCGGCGTGACGCCGTGAGAGCGACGGTTCACTCCGGGGAAGAGCAGAATATCGCGGAAGGCGTCGAGCAAACGCTCGCTGGTGGTGCGCGATGCGGTGCGTTCATCGTCCATGGAAGGCAACAACCCTTCCTTGACCAGCTGGAGGCGTGCAATTGCTTCCAGCAGCGCGAGGGTGCGCAGTCCCAGAGCAAGCAGACGCACCAGCCCGACCTCTAATTCCGAAGTATGCACCTCGTGTGGCGTCAGTGACAACGGCCAGCCGTGCAAGCGCTCGAAGCCCGAAACCGGGAGAGTGGCAATCGCAAGCGCCCGATCTGCAGGTAGATCGGAGGGGGGAATGTTCGAACCGAGCATCTGCCACCCCAGGCGCTGGATCGCCTGCGCAAGCGCGTCGATATCGGTCGAAACGGTCAGATGCACATCACGCTCGATGCGCACCCCCGTCGGACGTCCACGGTACCGGCGCACTACCCGCTCCTCGATCTGCTCGACGAAATCGAGGTGCAACAGACCGTGCACCTGGTAACTGTCGAGGATGGCATGTGCAGCTTCGCGCAGATCGTCGAGCGAGCGCGGACGGCGTTTCCCGCGTTTGCGCTGGACAAGCGTCAGCAACGCCGCTTCCGCGCGCGCCAGTCGAGTGCGGAGCGCTTTTTCCAACAGCCGCGCCTGAACGGGTGAGCGCACAGCAATTCGCCGCTCGTTCCAGGCAATTGTCGTGCCGTCAATATCCGCACTTGCCGGCGCCGTCCACTCGATGCCGCTTGCAATCGAGAAGTGATGCCCATTGTGCTCCGAAAAGAACGAGGAGACGTCGGCAGGGAAACGATCAACGAAAGGAAGCGCGTGATCAGACAGTGCATCAGGAAACAGGCAGAGGTACTCGTCGTTGCGCATATGAATTGCGCCCCGGAGTTCGATGGACGTCAGAGCGTCACCGACGAATCGATACTGCGGTTGCAGAAGGGTTTGCGCTATCTGTTCCAGCATGTCGGTGAATGACGCAACGGGAATGCGGGTATCGGGAAAAGACCACGTCATCAGTGGCACATTCCATGGATCGAGGGTTGCCAGCAGAATCGACGGGCGCAGTGTTCTGGCGCGCCAGGGATGCGCTTTGCTGATCTGAAACGAACCATTGGGCGAGATATGCCACGAGCGCCCTTCATAGAAACGCAGGTGCACCTGTTCCACCGTCAGGGTCCAGGCGCGCAACATATGTCGGTTCAGATCGGTCTCAATGGCTCGCCAGCGTCTGTCGTCGCTCAATCCGATCAGGACATCGTAAAGACGGTCGATGTCGACGTCGGCGGATGTGACATCGTTGCCGGTGCACCAGCGTAACGTCTCCGCATGAGCCAGCACCCACTGCTGGATGGCTTTCGGTTTGTGATCACTGCACGACAACAGATGCGTCAACCAGACTACAGCCGTCCATCCGGCGCTGAGATTGCCCCAGTAGGCGCGTGTGGGAATGTGACGATCCAGCGTCTGAGGAATATCAATTCTACGCATATGTGCAATGAGAAGGGGAAGATCATCGCTGCGCTCGGCGGCGGGATTCAGCACTTTCGTCGGTTCGTGGGCGTAGAGCATGGGCGTCGACCTGTGAACTGCTGGTCCAAAATGCTACATGGCTTCACCATAGTAGCAATTCAGGATGACCGCCTCTTTGCAGTGTCTTGTCTGCCACGTGAATGTTTGTTAAGACAACGTTTCAGGGTATAATTGGTGGTATGAACACCTATCCATCATCTCCACAACGCCACATGTTGCCGGGCGGGCTGTGTGTGCTAATTGAGCCGTTGCCATATGCGCGTTCGGTATCGGTCGGTTGCTTCGTCGGAGTCGGCGCCGGTCACGAAGCGCGGCACGAGAGCGGCATAGCGCATTTTATCGAGCATATGCTGTTCAAAGGCACCCAACGCCGGCCATCGCCCAAACTGATCGCCGATGCGATTGAAGGGATCGGCGGAATACTGGACGCCTATACCAGTTTCGAGTCGACGGTGTACTACGCCAAGGTCGCGGACATTTATTTCGAGCGGGCGATCGATGTGCTCTCCGATATGCTGATCGCGCCACGCTTCGACCCGCTCGATATCGAAAAAGAGCGACGGGTCATTGCTGAAGAACTGCATCAAACCGAAGATACGCCGGCAGAACTGGTGCATCTCTTGCTCGACGCAGCAATGTGGGGCGACCAGCCGCTGGGCAGGGATATTGCCGGCTGCGAGGAGACCATTGCAACGTTTACGGCTGAACAGATCGTGACATTCTGGCGCACCCACTATACCAAACGGAACATGGTCATTTCGATTGCAGGGCATGTTGATGTCCAACGCGCGCTCGATGTCGTCGCCGCCGCGTTCGATGCGCTGCCGCAAGGAGCGCCTGGCGCCTGCCTGCCCAGCAAGCCGCCGCTGCCCGGTCCGGCATTGACGTTGCGTTGCGACGACAATGAACAGGGAAACTTCTGCATTGGCTTTCGCGGTCTCGCCTCCAACGATCCCGACCGCCGCGCTCTGCTCGTCTTCGACACAGTGGTTGGCAGCGGTCCATCGTCGCGTCTTTTCCAGAAAATCCGTGAAGAACGAGGATTGGCGTACAACATCGGCAGTTACAGCCGCGAACATCACGACACGGGCAAGTGGGTCGTCTTTGGCAGCGTCGAACCGCCGAATCTGCGCGAGTGCCTGGCGACTGTTATGGCTGAATTGCGGCGTGTGCACCGCGAAGGGATTACCGCCGACGAACTCGCGCAGGTCAAGGAACAGGTGAAAGGCGGCATTCTCCTCTCGCTGGAAGACACCTGGGCGATTGCATCGCGCAATGGCTCACACCAGTTGCGCTATGGGCGCGTCATTCCCATCGAACAGGTGGTCGCCGAGGTTGAGGCCGTATCGCTCGAGGAGGTGCTTCGGGTCGCACAACAGGTCTTGCGCGACGAGCATCTGCACATGGCGGTCATCGGTCCGTATGAAGATGGTGCGGACCTCGAAGAACTCCTGACGGTAGAGAACCCCTCATCTTCTGCACAGCGTCGGGTGCGATCCACAAAGCACACGAAATGACGCAGAGAGACGCTTGAGAGCAGGTTCACAACCCGCTCATCTTTCAAGTGCAGCGTTTTGAGCTGCGAGGCGCGGTTTCGGCGTGCTGACCGTTTTCTCCCCTCATCCCTTGCGGTGAGCCTGTCGAACCGCCAACCCCCTTCTCCCACCAGGGGAGAAGGGGGCGTTCGGGCATTTCGATGCTCAACGCAGGCAATCCGACGGGTGCGGGCGCAATGCGCCTTGCGGAAGGAAAGCGCATCCTTGCAGCAATACGCCTGGGCTGGCGACTGAAGTCACACCGGACGGTCGTTCCGCCGGGCGTCCACCTGCGTGGACCTCTCCACCCTTCGTCTACGCAGGCGGACGTTTGGTCGCCACTATGAAGGGCGATTCCAATCGCCGGCAACTGTCAATAAGCGCGCCCGCAGGCTGATCGGTTTTCCCTGCGCTTGCGCGGCGTGTTACAATATATGCAGAGCATATGTCGGCAACGCGCCGCCGCTGGAGTGACCCTCCAGAGGAACTTCCCGACTCCCCGCCCGCCGCAAGGCGGAACGTCGCCCCGCGAAACAGCAAGCGGGGGCGCGTGGGTGGCAACGCCCACGCGACGCAAGACGGCAACAGAGAGCAGACCCGCCGATGGCCCCTTTTGGGGCGCAGGTAAGGGGTGAAAGGGTGCGGTAAGAGCGCACCGGCGTCGGCAGCAATGTCGGCGGCCAGGCGACTGCGCCGACGATGGGGAGCAAGGTGTGTGGGGCGGGCTTATCGTGTGGGAGCGGCGCCTGCCGCGCTTGGACCACTGCGTTCGCTCACATCGCAGCCGCGACGGTGAGGGCGGGTAACACCCGCCAGGCCAGGAGCGGCCCGCGCTGCGCGCGGAGAGAGATGGCGGCAAACAACAGAATCGGGGGTATGGTTGCCGGCATACGCGGGCGGAAGCATCGCTTCCGCCTGTTGCTTTGTGCGCGCCTTCCGGGTTTGACGGGAGATGGCAATCGCGCTACGATAGCGCCGCTTGCCTGAGACCTGTTGGAGACGTTGTGCAATCTTTCCCGCTCCTCATCCTGCGACGCCTCGAACGTTTGTTGATTGGTTCGTACCCGGAGCCTGTTCGCGCCAATGTCCGCATCGAACTGTTCGCCTCCTTCTGGTATGGATTATTCTTCGCCGCCAGCCTGACGTTTTTTCCGGTCATTCTGCGTCGCCTGGGCGCGACTTCCTTTGAACTCGCGCTGTATGTCATCTTTAGTTACATCGGTCAGACCCTGTCGCCGCTGAGCCTGGCGCTCCTCCGCCGCACGTCGCCGTTGCACTTTTCGATTATTGCCTGGTCGTTCGGGCGCGGTTTGCTCCTGTGTGGCGCGTTGCTCACCGGAGCGCCCTGGCTCCTGGCGCTCGCTGCTCTGTTCTGGATTGCCGAAGCGCTGCCATCGCCAGCGTATGCGCACATCATGCAGCAGATCTACCCGCCACGCTATCGGGGGCGGGCGATGTCCGCCGTGCGGATCGGGGTTGCCATCGTCGTGCTGGTGGCAACCCCGATTGCGGGATGGGCGCTCGATCAGGTCGGGCATCAACCGCTCTTCGCGCTGGCCGCGATCTTTGGCGTGGCATCGAGCCTGGTCTTCTCGCGCGTTCGTCCGGTGGACGGCGCCACGGAACCGACAAGCCAGCCGGCGCTTCGGGCGCTGCTCCCCATCGTGCGCCGTGATCGGCGATTTGCGCTGTATCTGATTGTGCTGACCGTCTATGGGTTCGGCGCAGTGATGGCGCTGCCGCTCTATCCAGTCGTGCAGGTAAGCCGGTTGCAACTTTCGTACACAACGATTGGCTACCTGAATCTGGTGCAGTCAATCTTCTGGCTCGCGGGGTTCTTTGTGTGGGGGCGGCTGCTGGATCGTTACGGACCGCTGTGGGTGCTGCGACTCAGCATGCTGCTGGCCGCCTTCGTCCCGTTGACCTATGTCTGGGCTGGCGACGCCTGGACGCTGCTGCCCGCCTTCATCTGCCAGGGGCTGATGCAGGGCGGCTTTGAATTGGGGATAACAACCGGGGTCATCGCACTTGCCGAGCGCGGGCGCGTGATGGAATACACGGCGCTTCAGGCAGCGACGATTGGCGTTCGCGGCATGCTGGCGCCACTGCTTGGCGCGTTGCTCCTCGGTGTGGGTGTATCCGAAACGCTGGTGCTCGGAATTGCCACCGGATTGGTGGCTATTTCGTGGATCATGCTTGGCGCGGTGCGGGCGCCACAACCTGGTTGACATTACGACCCTAGACGAATGTAGACCGGCGCATCGCTGACGGTGAAGCGAATCAGTCCGTCGCCGCGTCTATCCGAACAATCGACAGCGAACGGCGTAGGGCGTTCAAGCCGTGAAATGCAGGTTGCTCGTTGTCCAGAAGGGACGACCAACCCCCATCCCGCTTCGTCCCGGGCGGTGGGACGCCAGAAGACATACAATGGCACGCCATCGCGGGCAATGAAGTGTAGCATATGCGGTACGCCTTCCTGATCGAAACGGACATCATTCAATGGCGGACCGACATACGACGCGCCGTCGAGGAGAAGCGCTGCATTGCGGTAGGCGTAGAACGCCGGACGAGGCGTGACGCCGTTGCTGCCGACATCCGCCAGGTGACTGTGCTGAAATCCCGCGCCCTGTTCGAGCAGCGTGTACCAGAGAATGCCACGCAGATTCATCGCAATTGCCAGAGCATAGATCCGCGCAGCATAGTTCGCCTGTGTCTGCTGATAATCAGGCGGGCAGGGCTGCCCTTCGGGACATACGTCAGCGACCTCCATCGCAGCGAGCGGCGTCTGTTCAAGACCGTATGCCGCCAGCGTCCGACGCAGGCTTTGCGCTTTCAACACCATACGCTCGGCGCTGCCCCAGCGCGTGTAACCGGAAAACCCGATAATGTCGCACGCCAGCCCGCCGCCTTCGATCATGCCGCGCAAAAAACCGAGCGTCGGCCGGTCGTCGGGCCAGAAATGCGCAAAATTGCCGCCGATGATCTGCGCGCCAGGGTTGACCGAGCGAACGGCGTTTGCGAAGACGCGCAGCGCCGCGCCATAGGCGTCGCCGCCATACCACGGCGCAACGCCGGTGTTCCAGCATCCGATGCCTTTACTGTCGGAGATGGCAGGGGTGAAATCGGGTTCATTCCAGAACTGCCAGTATCGTACTGCGAGATCGCCGCTCCGGTAGCGCGCCGCTGCCGCTGCCGCAAAACGCGCCAGGTCCGCATAGGCTTCGGGCGCCACCGGGCTGCACGTGCGCCCCGGAAGACGACGCGCCCACACAGGAGCGATCTGCACCAGCACGACCGGCTCGACGCCAGCCGCGCGCAGGCGGCGGATGTTCGCTTCCAGCGCCGCTGCCGCTTCCCACGAATACGCGCCTCGCTGCGGTTCGATTGCACCCCATATCAAGTCGCCGGCACGCGCCCAGGTTGCGGGAAGCGCTGGCAAGAGCGCCTCGGCGCGCGTTCCCTGAGACACCCGGAGATCATACCCCAGCAACACGCGCGTATCGGGAACGCTGATCAGCGGCAAATAAGCGGTAAATGTCGTTTCTGCCAATCCGACTGCGGGGGAAGGCGACGCTGTGAGCAGCATCAGGGTCATGAGGATGAGAACAATCGGTCGCATACGAACCTGTTGCCGATGCTTGAGCGTGTGCAGAATCTTGTGGAGCGTGCGCATCCGGCGCCGTAACCTCTGGACGAGACACCCGCATCTCCAGGCGATCCAGGGGTCCCGACACGAGGAGTTCACGTGCGCGCAGGCGCCACTGCGTCGTCCTGTCAATTTTCGACCATGTCCACGATCCGAACGCTACCTGATCATACTGTATCCAGCGGAACGAAACCCGGATTGATCGTTACACTTTCGTGACGACCAATCAATAGTTACGACCGACCATTGTGATATAATCGCTGCGCCTGAACCAGAGGTGAAGGAGCCAGACGTGTCGGCAACATTGACCGCACGCCAGCAAGTTGAGCAGACGCATCACGACCGTATCGCCTCCCGCGAACGGCGCGACTTTTATGCGTGGGGGGCGCTCGACGCCGCCGATGCCTGTGCATACGCGCTGATCGACTCGCCTGCCGGCAGCGCCATTCTCGACCTTGGATGCGGCCGGGGCATCCACGCTGTGCATTTTGCCCGCGCCGGCGCCCGGGTGGCCGCCATCGACCTGTCGGGCGGAATGGCGTCTATGACGCAACGTCGCGCGATGGCGGCAGGTGTCGGCGCTCGTGTGGCAGTTCAGCAGATGAGCGCCGAGTCGTTGGGGTTCGCCGATGCCACGTTCGACTACGTCTTCGGACATTCTGTTCTGCACCATACTGATCTGGCAATCACCCGCAGGGAAGTGCATCGCGTGCTCAAGCCGGGCGGGCGCGCCGTGTTCCTTGAGCCGCTCGACCACAACCCGGCGCTCAACCTGTTTCGTTATCTGACGCCGTGGCGACGCACGCCAACCGAAAAACCGTTGAGCCTGGCAGACCTGCGTTTTTTTGCGGAACCGTTTACCCGCAGTTCGCATCGCGAGTTCTATCTTCTGGCGCTCGGAGCATTCATCTTCGTGCCGTTCAAGAGTCGCACGCTGTTTCAGCACACTCTGCGCCTGCTCAATGCCGTTGATCAGCGGATGTTTCGTCTGGTCCCTGCGCTGCGACGGTACGCCTGGGTGACGGTGCTGGACGTACAGCGCTGACCGCAGGCGCACCAGGCGTCTGTGCGATGCGACGAAAGCAATGCAGCGAGGTTCGGATGGATGCACACCCTTCATACATCGCCATTGGCGACGACGGAGCGCCGGAGATGCCAGCACCGGACGCCGCTGCGCAACGAGCGGCGCAGTTATTTCCATGCGTGTCGATCATTACGCCATGCTACAACGAACACAAGACCATAGGCCTGCTGCTCGAAGGCGTCTATCGCCAATCGTATCCGCGCGCCGCGATGGAGGTCGTGATTGCTGACGGCGGTTCGACCGACGCCACGCTCGAAGTCATCCGGGAGTTCCAATCCAGCCATCCTGACCTGATGATAAGGGTCGTATCGAACCCGCAGCGTATCACGCCGGCGGCGCTGAATCGCGCAATTGCTGCGGCGCGTGGCGAGATTCTGATCCGCCTCGATGCACATTCCATTCCTGCGCATGATTATGTGGCGCGCTGTGTGGCAGCGCTCGAACAGGGTCTTGGCGATAACGTCGGCGGCGTGTGGGAGATTCGCCCCGGCGCGAACGGATGGATTGCGCGCGCGATTGCGGTTGCGGCTGCGCACCCCCTCGCCGTCGGCGATGCGCAGTACCGGCGTGCACCTGCATCTGCACGCGCCGTAGATACTGTTCCGTTTGGCGCGTTTCGGCGTGCACTGTTTGATCGTATTGGACTTTTCAATGAACAATTGCCGATCAATCAGGATTATGAATTCAATGCCCGGATCCGACAGCACGGCGGCGTGATCTGGCTCGATCCGGCGATCCGTTCCGTGTATATTGCGCGTCCGACATTGCGCGCCCTAGCGCGGCAGTACTGGCGGTACGGCTTCTGGAAAGCGCGCATGCTCTTGCAGTACCCGGCGACGCTGCGCTGGCGCCAGGCTATTCCCCCGCTTTTTGTGACAGCCTTGCTGGGATTGTCGGTCAGCGCGCCGTTTGCAGCGCCCGCGCGGCTGGCGCTCGCGGCAGCGATTGCCCTGTATGGAGGCGCTCTTGGCGCTGCGGGCATACATGCCGCTGCACAGCGGCGTGATCCGGGTCTGGTTGCGGGATTGCCGCTGGCAATGGCGGCGATGCATCTCAGTTGGGGCAGCGGCTTTCTCTGGAGCGCCTGTTCTTTGCTCATAAAACGCCGGGCGCCTGAACAGGTCGTGCCGATACCATGAGTCGACGGGCTGTAGTCAATCCGGCATCACGAACGCACCAGATGCCATTCCACCTGCGTCTGGAGATCTCCGAGCGCCGGTTGTTGTTGCGCATCGGCGATCTGGCGTTAACCGCGATTGCAGTCTTTGGAGCGCTATGGGTGTGGGCGCGCCTGGCAAACCGTTCGCTGGACATCGGGTTGATCCAGGAGCAGGTTGGTTGGGTGGCGCTGATCGGCATCGGGTGGCCCTTCTGGCTGATGCTGGCAGATATGTACAACCTGCGTCTGGTTGCGCGGATCGGTCCCAGCATGCGCCGCATTCTCCTTGGCGGTCTGGCGCTGCTGTTTGGCTACCTGATCCTGTTCTTTGTGCTCTCCCGCGCCCCCGTGACGGGCATGCTCGCTGCGATCGAGACCGGCGCGCCGCCGCTGCGTTTTGCTCCAGCGCTTGCGATTGTGGCGCTGGTGACGTTCATGGTCATCTGGCGTCTGGCATACATTCGTGTGCTGGGGGCGCCGCATACCCGCCGTCGCCTGCTGATTGTCGGCGCAGGTCAGGCGGGTTCGACGCTATCGCACGTCATCCTCAAAGGGCATAGTCCATACTACGAGATCGTCGGATTTGTCGATGACGGGCCGCAGGTGCACCGCGATCAGATCGGCAACATTCCGGTGATCGGCAGTATCGACCGTCTTGGCGATGTGGTGTGGGAACGTCGCATTGATGAGATTGTCATTGCCAGCGGCGAGGTAAGCGGTGAGGCGCTGCAAGTGTTGATGGATTGCTACGAAAACGGCGTGACCATCACACCGATGCCGCTGCTCTACGAACGTCTGACGGGGAAGATCGCCGTGGAGCACGTCGGCAGTCAGTGGTATGTGGCGCTGCCGCTGCAATCGCGCCCGACGCGCACAGCCGAGGCGGTGATCAAACGTCTGCTCGATCTTGTCGGCGGTCTGGCTCTGACAGTGGCGCTCCTGATCCTGCTCCCGTTTCTTGCGCTTGCCATTTGGATCGATTCGCCCGGACCCGTGTTTTACCGGCAGCAGCGCGTCGGCTGGCGCGGCAGGCCATTCACCGTCCTCAAGTTCCGCTCGATGGCGCCGGATGCCGAACCGGACGGCGAGGCGCAATGGGCGGCGAAAGATGATCCCCGCGTAACGCGGGTTGGTCGTCTGTTGCGTCGGACACGCCTCGATGAGTTGCCGCAGGCGCTCAATGTGCTGCGCGGCGAGATGAGCCTGGTCGGTCCGCGTCCCGAACGACCGGAGTTCGTCGAGCGCCTGCAACAGGTCATTCCGTTCTACCGCGTGCGTCTGGCGGTCAAGCCCGGGTTGACCGGATGGGCGCAGATCAACTACGGGTATGGCGATAGCGTCGAAGCAGCGCTGACCAAACTTCAGTATGATCTCTATTATCTGAAACATCAATCCTTCTGGTTTGATCTGCTCATTCTGGCGCGAACCGTGCATGTGGTGCTGCGGATGAAGGGGCAGTAGGGGTGAGGGGTGAGGATTGATGAGACGGTTATGAAAACATATTCTCCGGCGATACCAGATATTTCACATTCGAGCACTTCAACCGCCGGCAGCGTCGTAACGTGGCGGCAATGGGGGCTGGCGGGGATTCTGGCAATCATTGCGTTTGGGATTGGACTGGCGTTTGCGCCGGGTGGATTGCACTTCGATGCGGCTGAGCCGGCGGCGGAGCGGCATCTGGTGCGCTTCAGCGCTGCCGAGGCAAATGAGCGTGAGCAGTACCGCTGGTCGGAGCGCGGGGCAGCGCTGCGATTGTTCGGTCTGACCCGACGCCCGTTGATCGTCGATCTGCGCATGACCTCGCCGCGCCCGCCAGATGCTGCACCCGCCGAAACCCGCTTCGCCCTGGGTTCCTGGCGGAGCAACACCTTCACTATCACCGGCGACTGGCGTCGCTGCCAGGTGTTGTTGCCGCCACGTCCCGGCGCGCCCGACCTTCGCCTCGATATCCGCACCTTCCGACCTGCGAAGGAGAGTGACAAACGCGACCTTGGCGCGGCTGTGACCCGCGTGGCGGTCTACCCCGCTGATGATCTTCCGCCGCAGAGCGGCGCCATTGCGACCCTCGGCGTCGTGCGCACCCTTGTGCTGCTGCTGGCGCCGATTGCGCTGTTTGCTGCCACGTTGCGCACAGAAAGCCGCGTTGCGCCGTGGATCGTTGTTGGCGGGACAGCCGTTCTCACAGCTATTGCTGCGGCTCGTCCAGTCGATACTGTGGCGTTCCTGCCCGATCTCTGGCTTATTCCGGTTGGAACCGCGATCGGCGTGGCCATCTTTTTCGGCGCGCAACCGCACCTGACGCCGATGCTGGCATTTCTGCAACGCATCCTGGCGTCGGATGCAGCGCGGCTCGCCGTCGTTCTGGTCGTCGCCACGATTCAGGGGCTGGTGTTTCTTGTGCTGGTTCCTCCCTGGCAACACTACGATGAACCGGCGCACTTCGAGTTTGCCTGGTTGTTCGCGTTCCATCCCTCCTGGCCCGCGCCCGGAACAGTAAACCCGGCGATTGCCTGGATTGGCGGCGAAGGTCGCGCGTTGTCGCACATGCCCACATACCATCTGCTGGTCAGCATTCCTCTCCGCGCCGCCGGCGGATGGAGCATCATCGATCAACTCTACCTGGCGCGCACCGTGTCGCTTACGATGTTCATCGCAACCATTGCAATACTCGGCGGCATTGCACGCACGCTCTTTGACGCCGGTCATCCGATGCGCTGGCTGCTGCCACTGGTTGCTGCGCTGGTTCCGCCGTTTGCCGACATCATGACCGCTGTGAATAATGATGTTGGCGCTATTCTGGCATTTTCCCTCTTTCTATGGAGTGTCGTCCACATTCTTGTACAAGGATGGAGCGCCAGGCGCGCAGCGTGGGTCGTTAGCGCAGCGCTGATTGCAGCAGCAATGAAGAATGTGGCGCTGGTTGCTGTGCCGTTCGCATTCGTCGTTCTGTTGATCGCGGTTGGGATCAGGCGGAAATGGCGCTGGAGACGAATTATTGCTGCGCTTGCCGGCGTTGGGATTGTCGTTGCAGGCTTTGGTTTGACCTGGGGCGACCCCGCTGCATGGTATCGCTACGGCGCCGTTTCGGAACATGGAGCAGCGCGAGTCGCGCTTTCCGATGCACCGCATGGACGGCATGCCTTTCGTCTCATCGCCGGTTTCTCGCCGTATGAACTCTCTGGTCTTTCTGCACCTGTAATGACTGAAGATCTCCCTGCAATCGCCGGCGGTCCGGTCACCATTGGCGCGTGGGGGTGGGCGTCGCGCGCAGCAACCGTCGCCGGACCTGTTATCCTCTACAATGATCTCGACCCCGACTTGAAGACGATTACCACCTTACCCATAGACGTTGATACTCAACCTCGATTTATCACATGGACGTTCGAGGCGCCGCCAGTTCTGAGAACAATGCAGGTGTTGATGCCCACTCCTGCTCCAACGTCTGACGCACCGCCGCTCACATTCTTCTTTGATGGTCTGGTTGTCGTCAAGGGCATCCATCCTGCTCATCCGCCGCCACAATTGAACAATACGGCAACCGCCGGTCGCTGGAACGGACAATTCATTACGAACCTGGTGCGTAATGGATCGGCAGAACATGGCTGGTTGTATCTTCGCCCGATGATTGACAGTGCGGCATGGCCGCTGGTTCGGCGTTCTCCCTCTCGAATCGTGACTTCACTGATCGACCTGGAGCGCACAGGACCGATCATTCTGCTTCGCGTTGCGCCCGATCTGACGTTTCGCTCACTGATGACATTCGGATGGGGCGAAGTGGAACCGTCGGATCGAATCTGGCGCACGGTGTTGCCGCTCGTCGTGCTGGCGCTTCTGGTTGGCTTCGCCCACACGGTCATCGCCAGACGCGGCAGCCCCTCGCCAAGACATATTGCAACCGCAATCATTCTGATTATTGGCGCGCTTCTCTGGGCAAATGCAGCACTGCGGATTCTCCCGGCGCTGGTTGCGCAACCCGCTCCCTTCCCGCGCTACGGCTTTCCCGCAATCGGACCGCTGGCGCTGGTTCTCGCTGCCGGATGGCTGGCGTGGTGGCCAGCGCAGCGACGCTCGGTCGGCGCCGCTGCACTGGTGATTGCATTGCTCATGTTGAATGCACTCGCCTATGCCACAATATGGTGGCACTGGTATGTGTGACCATCACCAGGATGCCCGAGATGACGGTCACGCCCAGAGGTTTTCTAACCCCTGACCACCGCTTGCACCGACTCACCAATGATCGTCACAATCCGGTCGATCTGCTCCTCAGTCGAGACCAGCGGCGGCGCCAGCAGGATCATATCACCAAGGACGCGGGTGAACAATCCGCGTTTCATCATCTCCTGGTACACGCGCCCTCCGACATTCGCCTCGGTCGGGTACGGCTGTTTCGTCGCCTTGTCCGCCACCAGTTCGACGGCCGCCATCATCCCTTTGCCGCGCACATCGCCGACGCCATTGAGCGTGTAGAGCGTCTTCAAGCCATTGAGCAGTCGCTCGCCAAGCACGGCTGCCCGCGCGACCAGCCCTTCCTCTTCGATGATCTGAAGGTTGCGCAGCGCCACGGCACAACAGGTCGGATGCCCGGAGTAGGTGTACGCATGCATATAGCGTTTGTCGGGCGGGGCGCTATGAATGGCTTCACGAATGCGATCGGAGATGCCGATGCCGCCAAGCGGCACGTAGCCGCTGGTAATCCCCTTGGCGAACTGCACAATATCCGGTTCGATCCCGTAATGTTCGAGGGCAAACCAGCGCCCGGTGCGGCCAAACCCGGTGATGACCTCATCGGCGATCAGCAGCACATCGTATTTGTCGCAGATCTCGCGGATGCGCCCGAAGTAGTCGTCCTGCGGCACAATCACTCCGCCGGCGCCCTGCACCGGTTCGGCAATGAACGCCGCCACGGTATCAGGGCCTTCGCGCAGAATGGCTTCTTCGAGCAGGTTGGCAGCGGCAACCCCATCGCTGATCTCCGGGGTCGGGCTGACGAAGCGATACGGATAGGGCGACTCGATATGCACTATGCCCGGCACACGCGGTTCGAACATAGGCCAGTAGACCGGCAGTCCGGTAGCGCTCATCGCTGCCATCGTCACACCGTGGTAGCCGCGCATCCGTGAGATGAACTTGACCTTGTCCGGCTTGCCGAGCAGTTTCCAATAGTAGCGCGCCGTCTTGAACGAGGTTTCGGTCGCCTCAGCGCCGCCGCTGGTGAAGAAAAAGGTATTGATCGAGGGGTACATCAACCGGCTCAAGCGTTCCGCCAGGTTGATGGCAGGCAGGTTCGACGAGCCGGTGTAGGCGGAGCAGTAGGCGAGCGTCGTCATCTGTTCCGCCGCCGCTTCCGCCAGTTCGCGCCGCCCATGCCCAATGTGGACATTCCACAGCCCGCTCAATCCGTCGATATACTCGCGGCCCTCGATGTCGGTTACAATCGCGCCGCACCCTTTTACCCATATCTTCGGCGACTGATGCCCGCTGGGGTGATACAGCGGGTGCAACAGGTGCGCCAGATCGCTCTGTATGCGATCAGCGACATCGATGGCGGTCATCGGTCCTCCTTGCGCAAGCAAAGATATGAAGTGGCGGACATTCCGCGCAATAATACCACAGATGCAACACCCATACCATGCTTCTCTCGCAGTTGAATAGAGTCTCAAAAAAGGGGCGAACTCCCTTCCAAAAAGGGGAGAAATCGCTCTCGCTAGAACGCGCGGAAGTTGCTAAACTGCATGATGAGTGAAAGGAGTTTTGCGATGGGTATCTTCGACTTTCTGTTTGGACGTGATCCGCGCAAGCAGCGACCACGCCCTGCGACCGGACCGACCACGCGCCTGAGCAGCGATGAGCAGGCGCTCGAGCGTTATCGGTATTTTTTGCGCACAGCGCCGCCTGATACCATCGAGCAAGCATACACCGATGCTTTCGCGCAGTTGACCCCGGAACAGCGTGCGTATGCACTGCGTGAATTGATGAATGCGCTGCCGCCGAACGAGCGTGCGTCCGTGCCACAGCAGGACGACCCGCAGACGCTGGCGCGGCTGGCGACGCGCGCAGAACTGCGCGAGCCGGGCACAGTCGAGCGCCTGTTCAACCGCAGTGATGCGTCGGCGCCGACGACGCAACAGGCGCTGCCTGCAACCGGCGGCATGGGCTTTGGCGGCGCGCTTGCCGGGACGTTCCTCGGCGCGATCATCGGCGGCGTGGTTGGCAGCATGGCGGCGCAGGCGATCCTGGACGGATTCGCTGCCGACGAGATGATCGGCGATCTGGGAATGGACGAATTATCAACCGGCTTCGAGGATTTCGGCGGTGACCTGAGCGCCGATCTCGGCGGCGATTTCGATATGGGCGATGGGTGGTAAATTCACGGGACCGTGGGGGCATCGGGGGCGTCGGGGGGCGTCGTTAGGGGCAGGTCTCAGACCT
>CALGYB010000007.1 GCA_937935075.1 uncultured Roseiflexus sp.
GGTCAGGGAGGGAGCGCGGCGCCTGAGCCGGTCGAAGCGACGAAGGCCCGCTCCGCGTCGCTCACATCGCTGGGATAGGGTTGACGTGTCATACTGAAATCATACCACGTGTATCTCTGAAGTGCATAACAGGCTCTAGGGTTGCAAAGCCCGCCTGCGCGGGCTGCACCGGGCAATGCCGGATTCTCAAAAACCATTCTTGTCCAAATGACCGCACATTAAACCAGACTTCTTGCTTCTAATCGTGTTCCTCTCACTCCTCGTTTGCGACATTCAACGTGCAACGCTCCTTCCGCCAAGACCCTTGAGGGCGGGATGCCGGGAGTGAGGCTCTCCGGCAGCCGGCGATTAACGGCAGAGACCTCACGGGTCGGCAGCGTTCCCACCCTCAACAACACGTCGCTTCCGACGCGCTATTCCTGCGAATAACTGTATCCGGTTGTGGTATCATGTTTTGCAGGAAAGGGATTCTTGTCTCTCATTCCATAGCCGCACAAACGCACATCGTGCTACGCAGCAATGAGGTTCCATGTCCGGTCGGGTTCAGAATATTCGAGGCATGCGCGATCACCTGCCGTCAGCCATGATCCTGCGGCAGTACATCGTCAGTACGCTGACATCCGTTTTCGAGCGGTACGGTTTCGAGCCGTTGCAAACGCCGATCATCGAATACGCCGAAACGCTCGACGGCAAAATCGGCGATGATGAGAAGTTGATCTATCGCTTCGAGGATCACGGCGGGCGCAAGGTGGCGCTGCGCTTCGATCAGACGGTGCCGCTGGCGCGGGTGGTGGCGCAGTATCAGGGGCAACTCCTGTTTCCGTGGCGGCGATACGCTATCGGTCAGAGTTACCGCGGCGAACGCCCTGGTCGTGGTCGCTACCGTGAGTTGTGGCAGGCGGACATCGACATTGTCGGCTCGGCGTCGCCGATGGCGGACGCGGAAATCCTGGCTGTGCTGACGGATGCGCTGACCGCGCTCGGATTTACCGGTTTTACTACGCTGATCAGCCATCGCCAGGTTCTCGGCGGCATTGCGCGCGTTTCTGGTCTCGATGATGATGCGGCGGCGAATGTCTATCGCGCGATCGACAAACTCGACAAGATTGGCATTGAGGGGGTGCGCAACGAATTGCTCCAGAGCGGCGTGGCGCCCGACGCCGCCGAACGTATTCTGGCGCTGATCGACCTGCGTGGCGGCGCCGATGAGGTGCTGAACGAACTGGCGCAGCGGTTGCGGGGTGACGAGCGGGCACAGCAGGCGATCATCAATCTGCGCGCGATCACCGGCTACGCACGCGCTATGGGCGTGTCCGACGAGCGAATGGTCATTGCGCCGCGCCTGGCGCGCGGGCTGTCGTACTACACCGGCGCCGTCTTCGAGTCGATTGTGCATAACCCGCCGATGGGGTCGCTGCTTGGCGGCGGGCGCTACGATGAGTTGATCGGCATGTTTGCCGGGCGCTCGATCCCGACCGTCGGGCTGGCGTTTGGGATCGAACGTTTGCACGATGTCATGGAGGAATTAGGCATGGGACCGGCGTCGCGCACGATTGCGACGGCGCTGGTCACGCTCTTCAACCCGGAGATGGCGGCGGAGAGCCTGCGGCTGGCGCGGGAGTTGCGCCAGGCAGGGTTGCTGATCGAGACAATGCTCGATCCTTCCGAGAAACTGGGACGGCAACTCCAGTACGCTGACCGGCGCGGCATTCCGTATGCACTGGTGCTCGGACCTGATGAACTGGCGCGCGGTGAAGTCGTGGTGAAGCATCTGCGCAGCGGCGAACAGCAAAGCGTGGCGCGCCACGCCGTTGCCGGCATGCTCCACTCGGCAGCGGAAGCGCAACGTGCTCCGCGAACAGCGAATGAGCAGGGAGGCACGCATGAGCGACTCACTTCTTGAGACGACCATCATCCAGTTTCTTGATCGCCTTGCCAGCAGCGCGCCAACGCCGGGTGGCGGGAGTGTCGCTGCGTTGACCGGCGCCATGGCGGCGGGGCTGATCACGATGGTGTGTGACCTGACGATCGGCAAGAAGCAGTATGCCGACTTCGAGGCGGAAGCGAAAGCCATCCGCGAACGCGCCGAAACATACCGCGCCGAACTGCAACATCTGGCGCAGGCGGATATCGATGTGTTCAACCAGTTGTCGGCGGTCTACAAACTGCCGCGTACCACCGAAGCGGACGCGGCAAGCCGGCGAGCGGCGATCCAGAAAGTTATGCGGCAGGCGACCGAGATCCCGCTCCGCACGGCGCGTGCCGCTGCTGCACTCCTGCCGCTCTGCGCTCCGCTTGCCCGCTATGGGAATCGCACCGCAGTGACCGATGTCGCTGCGGCTGCACTCCTGATCCGCGCGGCGGTTCCGGCAGCGTTGATCAATGTCGAAAGCAATCTGACGGTGATCGAAGATCAGATCTTTGCGCGAGAGGCGCGCGCTCAGGCGGAAGATCTGCTGATTGGCCTCGATGGCGAGGTGGAGGGGGTGTTGACACTGACGAGAACTCGTCTCAAAGGATAAGGACGGTATTTCGGCGGTCGTCTCCGGCTTGTGAGCCGGTTGCAGCAAGGTACAAAACCCAAGGAGGGGGAGCATGCACGACCTGATCATTGTCGGCGGCGGCGCCGCCGGCCTGGCGGCAGCGGCCTACGCCCTCGACAAGCAACTTGACGTTATGGTCGTTTACGAGAGTCTGGGCGGAAAGATCAATCAAAAGTTCACCATGCACGCCGACACTGATTTTCTGGTTGGGCATATCTTGGTACACCTCGATACGCCCGAAACAACGCCAGAAGAGATCACGCGCCTGGGTGCGGAGACCGTGCAGGAGTTTGAGCGACAGGTGACGACACAGCGCGGACGCGCGTTGTTCGACCGGGTGCGGCGGGTGACAAAGGAAGGCGATGTGTTCAAGGTCGAGACGGAGCGTTCCGGCACGTTGCAGGCCGCAGCGGTGATTATTGCATCGGGCGCTGTGCCGAAGCAGATCGAAGCGCCGGGTCGAGAGTTCATCAACCATGGCATCGGGTATACGCCGGTCACGTTTGCGCGCGCTCTCGCCGGGAAGACGGCGGTGGTCATTGGATGCACACAGCGCGCGTTGCGCGGCGCCGCCGAACTGGCCCGCACCGCAGCGCAGGTGTATCTGGTTGCGGCGCGGTTCCCGCACGATGACCCGATCTTCGCCGTGCTGCGGAAGCGCCCAAATGTCGAGGTCCTCGAAGGATATGCGGTGACCGAGGTCACCGGCACTTCATCGGTCGATACGGTGGTTGTCGAGCAGGATGGCAAGGTGCGTCGCCTGCCGGTGGATGCCGCATTCGCCGATGTGGGGTTGATGCCGAATGCGGCGATGGTGAAGGACCTGGTCGATACTGATGCCGAGGGCTTCATTATTGTGGATAAGCGGAATGCCACCTCGATGCCGGGGTTGTTCGCCGCCGGCGATGTGACGACGGTGTACGGCGAGCATACGCTGATCGCCATTGGCGAGGGGGCGCGCGCCGCACTCGCCGCGCACGATTACCTGCTGGCGCGCGGGTGAGACGCGCTCTTTCACCCTCATCCCCTGCCCCTCTCCTGCAACGCGGGAGAGGGGTTTTTTCCCTCCAAGACCCTTGCGGTCGGGATACGTCCTTCCAGGAGAACGGTCAGGGCAGGTCTGAGACCTGCCCCTACATTTGCCCCGACATCTGACCCGCAGGCAGCGCATCGACCTCACACACCCCCGCCATGCACGCCAATTCCTGTGCGGCGGTGGTCAGGTCTTCCTCCTCGTAACGCCAGATCTTGCTGAAGTCGATCTCCGGGAACTCGGCTGCCAGGCGCTCATACTCCTCTTTGGTGATTTCGACATACGGCATCTGCGCGTACTGCGCATCGAACGACGGCAGGAACGTCAACCCGCCGATCACGTCACGGTGCTCCCAAACCCACTTCATCAGGTCGATCACTTCGTCCGGCTTGTACGTCACGGTGCACGACGGATTGTGCTCAGTCCAGTAGAGTTTGTTCTGCAACCAGTACTCGCACTGTTCGATGGCGGAACGTTGATTGCGCGTGATGGCGCCTTCCGGCGACTTGACCGGGAAGTGGACGACCCAGGTGGTGGCGTTTTCGCGCGTCTGACCGTTCTCCGGGTCCATCGGCGCGCCCGCGTCGCGCAGCACCTTGAACAGCGGCGAATGCACCGATACGCGCACATTGCGGATGTAGTAGGGCGCCCAGCGCGCGTGGAGGCCGGAAGAGCAGTCGAGCAACTGTGACGAATTGCCGCTCGGTTTGACGCAGGTGATCGCCGCCGACGGATTGATCCCCAGGCTCATCGCCGTCTGGCGGTTGACCTCGATGGCGATCTCCTTCAGGCGCCGCTTGACCTGCGCATCCTGCGCCACCGGGCTGTCCATCTGCCCGGTAATATCAACGCCGAGCAGCCGTTCTTCCTCGCAGTTCTGCCGCCACATTGGGCGCAGGCCGGGGAAGTGCGTCGCCAACGATTGGATGGTGCCGATGATTGTCGCCACTTCGACCTTGTCGCGCAGCGTGTCGAATGTGTCATCAACGCGCGCGACGGCAGCGCTCAAATTGCAGAACTGCCACGGACGCAACACAATCTCGCCGCAGGGGTTGGTGCCGAACTCCGCCTCTTTCCGGCGCGCTGGCTTCATCAGATTCGCTGCTTCGCGGTTGAAGATGCCCGGCTCGCCGCGCTGCGACTCCACCATTTCCATAAAATGGCGAATGAACTCGCGTTGCGTCAGGCCGCCACGGGGCCAGACCGCCGAGTTATTGGCGTTCCAGCGCTGGCTGTTCTCGCGCTCGAAATCGCCCGACTTCGCCAGCCGCATCTCATCATCGTCGTAGTCGAACAACGAAATCATGGCGGTGCGCCGCACACCGCCGCTCACCGCTGCGTTGCCGACGGCGCACATAATGTCGTGCGCATCGATTGGGCGCAGGAAACTCCCCTGCCGCGCAAAAATACGATTGCGCGTAAAGTCGAGCATAGCGCGGAATGGTTCAGGTCCAGACGCCCGCCCGCCTTTGGTGCGCAACGGCGCACCCGCCGGGCGCAGGTGCGACAGGTCGAAGTACACATCGCCGCCCTCGAACCAGGTTTCGAGACCGTAGCGCAGCGCGTCCGCCCATCCTTCCGCCGAGTCTTCGACGACGAAGGTGGTCGGCGGCTTGCTGGTCTGCCGCTTAATGCGCGGGAAGTTTTCAACATACCGGCTTTCGACTGAAAAGCCGACGCCACAGCCAGCCATCGAAATAATCAGCGCCTCGACGAACGAGTCAATACTTTCGACCGGCTGGTAACTGCAATTGTAGATTGCCACCGCATTGCGCCGCGCCGCAGGACCGGCCATCGCCAGCAGGCGCATCGAGGGCATGGCGCGCATTTCGAGAATGCTGCGCCGGATGCGCTCATACGTCTCGCGCGGCAGGCGGTCGCCCGCAAGTTCGTGCAGGTAATCGACCGCGCGATCCACGGTTTCGATCCAGGTTTCGCGTCGCCCCAACTCATAATTGAAGCGCGAATACTTATCGAAGAACTGGAACTGCTGCAACGGCGTCGGGAAGTAGATGCGCGCCTCATCGAACGCGCGTCGCACATGGTCGGGGATCGGGCGGCGCTCCCGTTCGCGGGCGCGTTCGGCGCGGTACAGGATGTAGCGCTTGGCAGCCTCGAACTCGCCGGCTGCCTGCAACACCATCTCAACAATATCCTGCACCCCCTCGACGGTTGGCGGTTTGCCCTGCGACTTGGCGGCGACGATATTGACGACGCGCTGCGCCAATTCGGGGATTGGCGTGTCGGGGGTGCGCCCAAAACTGGCGAAACAGCGCGCCATCGCATTTTCGATCCGCGTCACGTCGAACGGAACCACCCGCCCATCGCGCTTAATGATCGTGGTTGGAACAACGATGTCCGGATGGAGCGCATCAATCGCTCCGTTGCCGTGTGTTCCGTTCAGCGCCGTGTGTGATTGCGTCATGTGCCCATGTCCTCCTGAAACAAGACTATCAGGCGCCCGGCGGTGCGCCGATCAGTTGCCGGATTCGCTGCACCGCCCTTCACTATGTAAAGCAATTCGGTTATGGTCAAGCCGGTCAGAATGCGCTCACGCCGGTGACAGGGAATGAGTAGTGGCGTTTATGCTGGTAATCGTCCATATATCGTATAGAAGAGGGTGGAGTACTTCCTAAATATGGCGCTGCAAGGATAGCACACCTCTGGAGATGTGTCAAGGCTTGCGATCACGAGCAAGCAAAATCTTTACAACAGGTAGTAGGGCGGAGTGCAGCCCGCAGTTCCAGACCCTCCCCCGCTACAAGAGTACAATGGATTGTAGAAAAGGTGTATAATGACCTATCACCTGGGCGCATCTGTCCCAAACCGCGCCAGGTGGTGGTCAGTCCGGTTCATTGGGATCGCAGTACAACGTTGACCTACCATCGCACCATTGCGAGCCAGTTGCTTCGTTCGGCCCTGATCGCCGGTCTGGCAGCTTCTGGTAGTGGGTATCTGCCGCTGACGGAAATCTACGTCGAGCGGGGCGTCGTGCCTGCGCGGAACAGGAGCGGTTCCGCGCCATTGCCGCTTGCTGATCTTGTGCGTGTGCCAGGTGCGCGCCTTGTGCTCGAAGGGTGCGCCGGCAGCGGGAAGAGCATGCTCGTGCGCCGCCTGGCGCTGGCGTGCGCCGCTGCCGTGACCGGGGAACCGGAAGGCGCAGCGGCAATGCTCGTCGATTGGACGCCGCCAGCGCCGCTGCCGGTGCTGCTCGAGACGTCCGTATTCCTCGACGCCTCCGATCCGTGGGCGCTGATCGAGGCGCAATTGTCCGCCGGCGGTCTCGTCGCCTTTGCCGGATCGGTGCATCAGGCGCTGCGCAATGGCGGGGCGCTCGTGATCATCGATGGTGTGACGCCTCATGCTACCCCGCTGGTGACGCGGATCGTTGCAGCATTTCCCGCCAACCGCTACATCTGTACCTGTCGCCCGCATCTCAATGCAGACGCCTCGCCGGCGTCGCTCTTGCAGGCACACGGCTTTCAGACATGGCATCTTGCGCCGCTTGAACGCGCTCAGGTCGATACCCTGGTCGCCCGCCTGCTGACTGCCATGCATCGGCGGAAGGTTGCGCACGAGACGCCGCTGCGGAGCGGACCGATTGACGAACAGATCGCCGACCTCCAGGGGCGCCTGCTCATTGATGACGGACTGCGGGCATTAACGTTCGAGCCGCTGGCAGCAGCGATCGCGGTGACGGTTGACGCCGGCGGGCGCACGCTCCCGGCTGCGCGCGCCTGGGTCTACCGACAGGTCATCGCGGCGTTGTGGGGTGATGATGCTCCCGCGCCAACGGTGCTGGCGCCGCTGGCGCTGGCGTTGCATCGCGCCATGGAAGATGATGGGCAATCAAGCGCACTGATGCGCGCCGATGTCGAACGGCTGATCCGGGAAGGCGTCCCTGATGCCGACAATCAT
The DNA here is from genome assembly GCA_937935075.1 of uncultured Roseiflexus sp. GTDB lineage: Bacteria > Chloroflexota > Chloroflexia > Chloroflexales > Roseiflexaceae > Roseiflexus. The sequence continues at coordinate 7,495 of CALGYB010000007.1, forward strand.
CTGATTGCCGCCATTATCGAGCGCGCCTTCGAGACCGGACTCCTCGACGTGCGTGCTGGCGAGGCGTCTCAACCGGCATACCATATGCCACAGATGGGATTGCGCTCCTTCCTGGCGGCGCATGCCCTGGCGCACGCCGCCGATTTCGATGCGATCATGGCGCGCTATGCCGCTGATCCTGCCTGGCGCGAGACCCTCACGCTTGCGGTGTGGCAGCGCATCAACGCTGCGCCGACAGATGATGAGCAGGGTCAGGTCTCAGACCTGACCCTGCCGGGGGACCTGCGTGAACTATTGTCGTCACCTCGACAGGCTCGGCGCACTGCTGCCGGACAAACCGGAGATGCGCAGTCGGCAAAGAAACGATTTTCACGACAAACGCCGATTTCCCGTCCGGTGCTGCAACAGAGGACAGGCGCTGCGGTCGACCGTCCAGAGCGGACGGCGTTGCTTCTCGCCTCCTGCCTGGAAGCGCTGGACGCGCAGCGGTTTCCTGAGATGCTCCCCGAGGTGCAACAGCATCTGCTGACGGTCATGGCCGATCCTGCGGTTGCGGCGGAAGATCGTGTGCAGGCGGGGCTGATGCTGGGACGGTTGGGCGATCCGCGCTTCGAGCAAGGGCGAGGCTTAGACCCGCCCCCGCTGCTGCCGCCATTGGCGCAGATTGACGCCGGCGTCTTTGTGTATGGCACGAATGACGCGCCATACAGCGAGGAAGGACCGGCGCAGCGCATCGACCTGCCCGCCTATCAGATCGGCATCTACCCGGTTACGAACGCGGAGTACGCCCGTTTCCTGGCAGCGCGTCCGAACCATCCCAAACCGCATTACTGGTACGACCCGCGCTTCAACAATCCGTCGCAGCCGGTTGTCGGCGTCACCTGGCACGATGCCGTGGCCTATACGACGTGGCTGACCCGCGTCCTGGCAGCCGAAGGGCGTCTTCCCCCGGGCATGGTGGTGCGCCTGCCACTCGAAACCGAGTGGGAAAAAGCCGCCACGTGGGGACCTCGCGCGCGCGTCAAGCGTCGCTTTCCCTGGGGCGACCAGTGGGTTGCGGGGGCGGCGAATGTCGCCGAGACCCGCACCAGACCTGATGGGAAGTCACGTTGGGCAACGACGCCGGTGGGATGTTTTCCCGGCGGCGTAAGCCTGTATGGCGTTCACGACATGATCGGGAATGTCTGGGAATGGACGGCGAGCAGTGTCGAAGCATCACCGAGTCGCGGACTTGTGACGGGGCGGGGAACGACGTTGCCACGCCGTTCTGCCGATTCCTTGAGTGAGTCATTATCGGCGCCACGCCGCCACTACATGCTGCGCGGATCGTCGTTCAACTCGACGAACGCCCACGCGCGAGCCACCTACCGCGGCAGTCATCTCCCACCGGATTACTGGCGCTACAACATTGGCTTCCGGGTCGTGATTGCGCGTCCGGTGGCGGGAACTGAGACCTGATAGGAAGATCAATCTAGAGCCTGTTATGCACTTCAGAGATACACGTGGTATGATTTCAGTATGACACGTCAACCCTATCCAAGCGATGTGAGCGACGCGGAGCGCTGAGCCGGTCGAAGCGAGGAGCGGGCCTTCGTCGCTTCGACCGGCTCAGGCGCCGCGCTCCCTCC
>CALGYB010000008.1 GCA_937935075.1 uncultured Roseiflexus sp.
TTTTTATGACCATAACCATGGTGAGCACGATGATGCGACAACAGAGACCGGTCATCAGAGCCGTGAGTGCGCTGGCGCGGAACGAACATGGTGCAGCGATCATCGAGTACATCGGTTTCTTTCCGCTGGTGCTGCTCGTCCTGGTCATTGCCTGGCAGTTCGTGCTCGTCGGTTACACCGGCATCATTGCCGCCGGTGCAGCCCGTGAAGGCGCGCGCGCTGCGGCCACGCGCGAGGATGTGGATCGCGCGGTGCGCAACGCCAGTCCGGGTTTCGATGGTCGGCGCTGGTGGCGGCCGCTGGCGGGGTATCCCTGCAGCGACTACAGCAGCCACCCGGTTACTATTCAGGTTCAACTGGAAGTTCCCCACGTGCTGTTTCCCTTCGTCGGCAGCCTGGGCAATTACCCGAAGGTGACGCAGCGCGCCACGGTGCGTTGTGAGCCGCCGCCGATCGCCCGGATCGATATGAGTCCTGGCCGAATGAGTGAGGTGTGAGATATGGTGCGCACGCGCTCTCAGCCTCTGGTGTGGATCCGACGCCTGACACACGATGATCGCGGCGTCGAGCTGATCGAGTTCCTGGGGTTCGTTCCGATTGCGATGCTCGTGATCCTGATCGCCTGGCAGTTCATGATGGTCGCCTATACCGGGATTGTCGCCGCTGCAGCGGCGCGCGAGGGCGCTCGCGCCGCCGTGACCCTGGAGGATGTCGGCGCCGCTGTCGTCTGGGCCAGCCCGGGCTTCGATGGCCGTCGCCAGTGGCGGGTGTCGGGAGGGTGTCCGTACTATGCGGGAAATGCGGTGACGGTTCAGGTCCAACTGGAAACGCCGCATGTGGTCTTTCCGTTCATTGGCGCGCTTGGCCGCTACCCCAGGGTGACTGCCGAGGCGAGTATGCGGTGTGAACCGCCCTTCGACGCGCCTTGACCAGGAGGCTGGTGTATGCGACAGATGCTGCAACCTATGCGTGATGAGCGGGGGGGCGTTGGCTTCAATCTGCTCTGGGTCGGCTTTATCGTCATTTTTCTGATCCCGTTCTTTTGGGATGTCGGAAGTGTCCAGTATGCGCGGCGCTTTGCCGGGACCGGCGCCGATGGCGCGTCACTCGCCGCTGCACAGGAGTATGCACGCCATTTGCACTATGTGCCGGCATGGAATGGCATCTGGTATGGTCAATGCCCGCATGAGTGCACTCCTCAGCAGGTGGTGCTTCGCTATCGAACCCTGCCCGCCTTTGGTGCGCCGTCTGGCATCGGGTATGGGTATGCGCAACAGTACGCGGCGCTCAATCGGGACGAATTGACCGCTTATAGCTCGTGGCCACAGTTTGCCGGGCGCACCGTCTATGGCGTGCCCATCCCGTGGATCGTCGTGTACGTCGAAACGCTTCGTCCGGTGCATATGGCATATGGTCCAATCTACGGACGCGACTTCGAGGCGCCCAACCGCGCCAAGGCGGTGGCATACCTCTGGCGCTGGCACAGCTGGCCACGACGGTGTAACAAGTGGTGTACGACTTACGATTTCACGTTCGAGTGGAAGATTACGCTCGATAAAGCGCGCTGAAGACATGTCAGGAGGTCGATGATGCGCGAGCAAGAAGGCGCTATCGCGGATGAGGAAACCGAAGTGTCGGAGTGGGATGATTTTGTGGCGCAGGTACGCGGCGAGATCGAGCACTGCTGGTTTAGCCCGGCAACCACGCGCCTGGATGATCGCGATTGCCCGGCAGTCGTCGGGCGATCCTCGCCGGAAGCGGCGCACCGCACGGTGAGCGGGAGACGGCGGCCATCGGCGTTGAGCGCTATTATTCGACACAAACTGCTACTGCGATGAAACGTATTCGACATATGTGGACAGATGCCCACGGCATTGAAACCGTGCAGTGGATCGCGTGGGGCGGCGTACTGCTCATCCTGATCGCTGTCGTCTATGGCGTCTTCGACGGCAATGCGCAACTGCGCGCCGCCATTCGCAACACCACCGCCTTTCTCGCGGTGCGTTTCGGCAGCGACATCGGCGCGCGTGGACCGCGCGGCACGGCGCCGTGCCTGGATGCTCCCTTCTCCCAGCAGTGCAGCGGGTCAGTGGCGACGCCGCCAACCATTCGGGCGATCGTCTTCGACCCGCGCACTGCGTCGTATGTCGCCATCACGCCGCTGGGGCGCGTGTTGATTCGCCCGGTCGCCGGCGTGCCGGTCGTCGCCGAGCCGCATATCGGGCGTATCCGCCTGTTTGACGCGCGGCGCCAGCGGACGATTCTCCTCGACCCCGTCGCGTGGGAGGCGATTGCCATCGATCAGGCGACGGGCATAGCGATCCCGCTGCCGGTCGCCACCCTGATCGAGCAGCGGTTGATCGAAGTAACGCCGCTCGACGCGCCCGCCATCGCGCCGCTGGCGCTGGCGACCCTCGGCGTGCCGCGCGCGCTGCCGGATCATCTGGCGCTGGCGGCAACGTTTGCCAGCGTTGCCGGGTTGCTCGGACTGGCGAGTCGCGGCGTGCCTACGGGACGACCGCCGGTGCAGCGGCAGGCGCGAGCGTCCCGCCCTGGCTGGCGGCGCTTGGGCAAGTGCTGCTCGGAGTCGTGATCGGTTTGCTGGCGCTCGTGGGGCTGGCGGCGCTCATCTATGTCGGCGCGGCGCTGCTGGCGGCCGCGGGCATTGGCGCAGGCCTCTCCTTCCTCGTAGCGCTGCTCATCGCCGGGGTCGTCCTGGCGGTCGGGTTTGTCATTCTGGAGATCCGGGCGCGTTGGGAAGAGTATGCGGCGCAGCACGGGAACCCCGATTTCTGGACGGCGCTGCAGATCGTCGGGGTCAGCCTGCTCAGT
>CALGYB010000009.1 GCA_937935075.1 uncultured Roseiflexus sp.
AGGCGAGAGGTGAGAGGCGGGAAGGCGAGAGGTGCGAAGGCGCAAAGGTTGCGGGTGGAAGGTGGAAGGCAGATCGTGGCACGTTGAATGTTGCACGTGGGGACGGTTCCCCGTAGGGGGCAGGTCTTTGACGTGCCCCAAGGCACGGCACACCCACGCACCTAGGAGTGCATGGGTTGAACATCGAGCGTTTTTGTCACACAAAGGCACGAAGGCGCAAAGAACGCACGGTAAAGAGGAACAGGGGCGGCAAGGTACACAGCGCAGGGCGAAGAGGGATATGTGCGAAAAAGCTGAACATCCTAACTCCTAAACCCCTAACCTCCGGTTCTCGGTTCTTAGTTCTCGGTTCTTAGTTCTCGGTTCTTGGTTCTCGGTTCTTAGTTCTCGGTTCTCGGTTCTCGGTTCTCGGTTCTCGGTTCTCGGTTCTTGGTTCTTGGTTCTCAATCATGCTCACTGCTATCGTCACATACTGGCTCACAGCTCTGGTATTCGGCATCGTCGGCATGCCAGCAGCGCGTTTACTGTTCGGTGCATTGCCCGACCACGGCTACGCCTTTGCCCGCATTTTGGGCCTGCTGCTGACCGGATACCTCGCATGGCTGGCGGCGATGTTCGGGTTGGCGCCCTTCGGCGCGCCGCTCATCGTCGTGGCGGCGCTGGCAGTGGTGATCGGCGGGATTCTGGCGCTGCGCCATACTTCGCCAGAAGCAACGTCGCCTGCGGTCATTGTTCGCTGGGTGCGTTGCAACTGGGGCGTCGTCGTGTGCTACGAAGCGCTGTTCGTCGCGGCGCTCGTCTTCCTGGCGTTGCTACGAGCGCAAGAGTATGGCTTCGTCGGTCCGCACCCCTGGGGCACCGAACGACCGATGGATTACGCCTTCTTCAACGCCATCCGCGTCAGCGCCGTCTTTCCGCCGCACGACCCGTGGATGGCGGGCTACAGTATCAACTACTACTACTTCGGATATCTCCTCATGGCGGCAGTGTCGCTCATCACCGGAGTGCATCCGGCAGTCGGGTACAATATGTCGCTGGCGCTGACCTTCGCGCTCACCGCACTCGGCATTGCCGGACTGATCCATAACCTGGTTGCGCTGGCAACAACGGCAGGACGGCGCAACGCTTCATCTTCCCATTCCACACCCGTCTCCGAGAGTGACGCCACAACGCCGCACGTGATCCGTTATAGCCCGCTTCAACTTGTGCGGGCGGGCTTCGTATTCGTTGCCTGCGGCTTCAATCGCCGGGCTGCAGGGCGAAGAGCGGAATCCGCATTCAACGTCCATCAGGCGGCGCTCGCACACCCAATCAACCAGGGGCGCACCATATTCTGGGGCGCGCGCTGCGCTCTGAGCAGCGCCCGGCAACCGATGACCGTCCAGGAAGAACCGGCGAATCTCCCGGTTTCATCGAGCGCCCTTCCACTCCAGGCGTCTCCCGACGGTGCGGTTGTCGCGTCCGTAAACGACAGTGCGCCAGAACGCGAGGAGGCAGCGCCTCCGCCGGAGAGCGCATCGCCTGCGCCCTCCCACGCGCGCCTTCGAGGGTCGTGGCAGGGCTGGATTGCCGCGTTGCTGACGGTTATCGCGGTGCTGCTGGCGGGCAATCAGGCTGGACCGCTGCAAATCATTATTGGCGACGAACGCATCGTGGCGCTCGATGGCGTGCAACTGGCGTCGGCGGTCGCACAGGCGTTGAGCGGCGCCGAAACGATTACGCTGCCGTATCCGGCGCGCACCGGCAATTCTGATTTTGGCGAGATGACGACGCTGAATAGGAAAGATCAGATTACCGATTTCAACTGGTGGTGGCCCTCGCGGGTCGTATGGGATGAACGCCTCGCCTGGAACGCCGACGTGCAGCGGGTTGAGCCTGTCCGCGGCTATGCCATCACGGAGTTTCCCTTCTTCTCGTTCTGGCTTGGCGATATGCATCCCCACGTCATGGCGCTGCCGTTCGGTGTACTGGCATTGACGCTGGCGCTGAACCTGTTGGCGCAATCTGCACCGCCGCGCCTGTGGCGCAATCGCGCCGAACTTTTGCTGTCCGGCGTGATCCTCGGCAGCCTGTATATGATCAACAGTTGGGATCTGCCAACATATCTGCTGCTCTTCCTGGGAACACTGGCGCTCAAAACTGCAACACAGCCCGAAACTGCGGCGATCTCTGGCGAGGCGTCTTCCGGCATACCGCTCATCGACCGCCTCGCGCCGCGCTGGCGCGGCTACCTGGCGAATGCCCTGTTGATCGTTATGACGAGTCTGCTCCTCATCGCGCCATTCCTGCTTACCTTCACCTCACTGATCGGCGGTCGCGCGCCGCTTATCGATCTGCCGCTGATCGGCGCAATCACCCGCATACTTGGCGTCGTCGGCAGCAGAACCGGCTTGCACAGTTTCCTGATCATCTTCGGCGTCTTTCTGGCGCCGCTCATCGGGCTGACGGCGGCGCTGGCGCGCGGCGCCGCGCGCGCGCTTTTGATTGCATCGGGCATCACGGTTGTGATCGGCGTATTCATCGGCTTTCCGCTGGCAGCGCTCCTTCCGCTCGGTCTGGCAGCAGCGCTGATCGCCATGCAGCGCATTGATCATCCGTCAGACGCATTTGCACTGGGAACACTGGCGCTCGGCAGCGCGATCTGTCTTGGCGTCGAACTCGTGTACATCCGCGACGTATTCGAGAACCGGATGAACACAGTGTTCAAGTTCTACTATCAGACGTGGCTGATCTGGGGGGTGGCGGGGGGATACGCCGCCTGGCGATTGGCGCAGATCGCCGGAACCATCAGGCAGGCGCAACCGCGCAGAGCAGCCCGTGTCGCAGCGACGCTGGCTACACCAGCGATCGCGCTCATCCTTCTGGCAAGCGGGTTGACCTATCCGTGGCTGACGGCAGGCAAAGCGTTTACCGAAGGGCGGCACGTCGGGTTGGAAGGGCGCACGCCGCGCGAACGGACGCCGGACGGCGCCGAGGCGATCGCCTGGGTGCGCGCCAATACGCCTGGCGACGCCGTTATTCTCGAAGCCGTGGGACCGTCCTACGACACGGCGGGCATTGGATACGGCGGCGTCTCGTCGAGCACCGGACGGGCAACGGTGATGGGATGGGAAGGGCACCAGCAGCAATGGCGCGGCGGCGACCCGCAGTTGCTGGCGCAGATCGCGCCGCGCGCCGCTGACGTGGCAACTATCTACAGCACGACCGATGTTGCACAGGCGCGCGCGCTGCTGGCAACCTATGGCGTGGATTATATCTACGTCGGCGAAGCCGAGCGTCAGACCTACCCGGCGGAGGGGCTGGCGAAATTCCCTGCCCTGGGAGATATTGCATTCCAGAACGGCGAAGTCACGATCTACCGCGTTCGTGGGTAATCAGCGGTACCCTGCTGCCTGCATCTCGAACAGACGGGCGTAGGCGCCGCCCTGCTGCAATAGTTCAGCATGCGACCCAACCTCCGTTATTCGTCCCCCTTCGATCACCGCAATCCGATCCGCCATGCGCACCGTCGAGAAGCGGTGTGAGATCAGAACGGCAATCTTTCCGGCTGTCAACTCGCGGAAGCGCTGAAAGATTTCGTACTCGCGCTCGGCATCGAGGGCAGCAGTCGGTTCATCGAGCACCAGCACCTCGCCATCGCGCATAAACGCACGGCTCAGCGCAATTTTCTGCCATTGCCCGCCGGATAGTTCAAACCCATGCTCGAACCAGCGCCCAAGCATTGTCTCCATACCGGAGGGCAGCGTAGCCACAATATCATCTGCACCGCCGCGCCTTGCCGCTTCGCCGATCTGCTGCGCATCGTCGAGGCGGTCGATCTGACCAAAGCCGATATTTTCGCGCACCGTCAACTGATAGCGGACAAAATCCTGAAAGATCACGCCAATGCGACGGCGCACCTCATCGAGATCGTAGTCGCGCAAGTCCACTCCATCGAGCAGAATCTGGCCCTCGGTCGGGTCATAGAGGCGGGTCAGCAGTTTGATCAGCGTTGTCTTGCCGGCGCCATTCGGACCGACAAGCGCCAGTTTTTCGCCCGGAGCGATCGTCAGGTTGATCTCGCGCAGCGCCCAGTCGTCACGCCCGGGGTAGCGGAACGATACATTGCGAAACTCCAGACCTTGCTGCAACCGTGGCGGAACCGGGAGCGGCTGTGCTGCCGGCGTCATCTGCGGTGCCAGGCTCAGAAACGTGAACAGGTTCTCCATGAACAGGCCGTGTTCGTACAGGCGGGTAATGCTGCCGAACAGACCTTGAAATGCGCCCTGACTCTGACGAAACAGGGTCAGATAGAAAGTCATGCCGCCCAGCGTAATTGCGCCGCCAATCGTCAGAAACACAATCCAGGCGTAAGCGCCGTAGTAACTGAGGCTGGCGAGCACGCCCAATCCCACGCTCATGATCGAACGGCGGCGTGCAAGATCGGCATCTTCACGAAAAAATATCTGAAAGGCGTCGCTGTAGCGTTTCAACAACGGCTCGCCCAGATTGAACAGTTTGACTTCTTTGACGCTGCTATCGACAGTCAGCACATGTTCGAGGTAGTGCATTCGGCGGAACTCTGGCGCTCGCCACGTCAGCAGGCGAAAATAGAGGTTGCTAAACCGTCCCTGCGCCACGAATGCCGGGATCGTTGCGCCGAACAGCACAAGCGTGATCAACGGGCTGAACGCCAGGAGCAGCACGGCGAACGAGAGGAGCGTCAGCAGGTTCTGCACCACGTTGTACGCGCCATTGATGATGCCAAGTGCGCGGAAGTCGGCTTCACGCCGGGCATTTTGCAGTTTATCGTAGAAACTGGCGTCCTCGAAGTAGTGCAGATCGAGCGCCAGTGCTTTGCGAATGATCTCGGTATTAATCGTGTGCGCCAGGCGCGCATTGAGCACGTGTTCGTAAAATGTGCGCATCTGAGTGGACGCAGCGCCGATCAGTAGCAGCCCCAATTCCAGCCCCAGGTACGGCAGCGCCTGCTCGAGACCGATAAAGGGATCGACGCGCGCAGTAAACGAGTCGACGACCGAGTCGACAATCAGTGCGCCTGCCCACGCCTGCGCTGCGGGAAGCGCCGCTGCAACCAACGTCAGCACCGCCATAATGACCGTCGATGTGCGATCCGCCCTCCACACCAGCCGAAAAGCGCCTGGGATGTTGCCGTATGCACTGCGCACCTGCGCCAGGCGTTCAGACCAGGTGGCAGCGGTTTCCCGCTCGAATGGACGGCGGGCGCGCCGCGTTTCACGACCGTCGTGCATTGTCGTCCTCGTCGAGACAGCAGCGCGCCCGGCGCAACGCCAGGCGCGTATCGGGAAGGATACTCCTCACGGGTGCAGGTTTTGTCGATGCAACGTGAGGGCCTGCCGGAAACTCTGCATCGGAACAGGCTTCCCTCGTGCACAGCCCTGGAGGGGCTTTCACGCGCCGTGTGCACCATCGCACCGCTGTGGTGAGCACCGTCGCGCTACGTCTTCAGCGAGGGCTTCAACCTTCAGCGATACGGCGTTTCGTGACAGCGCATACCTGTATCTTTCTCTATCATACCACGTAGACCCCGGCAGGACGACCCGGAAAAATGGGCAGTCACCGCACCACTCCCATCAACTGGGCGCGCTCCTCAGGCAGGATTGGCTCAAACTGCCCATTGCGGTTCAGATAGACGATCGCCTCATTCTTGACCTTCACCAGCATGTCGGGCGCACCATCGTTGTTGAGATCGACAAAATCGAGCAGAACGGGCGTTTTGTCTTCCCCGGCGCCAAATAGATACGGACCGGTGATAACCCTGGTTTTTGTAGTATCACCACCCGGCATATAGACCACCACGACCTGCCGGTTGAGGTTCATTGCGATGAAGTGACTTGGCGTGGCCGGATTATCATCGTGCCCGACGACCGCCTGCGCATGGAACGTGCGCGTCGTGCCGTAGCGCAGATCATCGAGCCGTTCACGCCCCCAACTGACGACGTTGCCCATCACAACATAGATCGCCAGGAGCGCCAGTACCCCGGTGACCAGATACATCGCGCTGTTCACGCCCACACGCGGCACAACCGTCAGCGGGCGATCCGATAAACGGGAGTTATTGCGCAGATTCTTGCTTGTGACTGCCATCACTCACCCTCCTTGACTTCAGATCGATGATCCTCGCCGCTGTGGGCGTTCTTTCCAGAAACAAAATCGAAACTTTTGTGCTATTTCAGGTTCGCATGGTACCAGAACATGTTTGCTATGTCAAGGGGGATGTTGGCGAAATTCTGCGAAAAAGCCTGGTTTCAGGTCGGTATTGCCGGGGGTTCGCCCACCGTTCACTGCGGATCAGAGCGATCGATCAGAAGAAAACAGGTCGCGTTCGATCGCCTCGCCATTCCATGGCGGTGCAACGCGGGTAAAGTGTTCGACCGAGTTGAGACGGCGCTGAACAAATGTGGGGATGCGGCGCAGCCAGCCAATGCCGCCACCCTGGCTGTGATGACACTCCCGCGCCCGAATGGCCGGCTCGAAGTACGCAGAGGTGTCGATGGTCGTCGTCACCGGCGTCGCTTCACGGGCCGCATTTACCAGGTCTACGTCGCCATTTCGCCCAAAGCGGCTCGGATCTTTCCCCAGCAGACGCATGACGAAGACGACCGAGGAAAGAAAGCGTGTCCCGAATGTTGAGTAGTAGAGACGTTGCGGTTGCCACGGTTCAAGCCCGTTGTCGATCTGTTCGGGGTAGAGCGTCGGATTGCCGGCGGCTTCGAAGGCAGCTGTCGTCGCACGATGGCAGAAGATATGATCGGGATGACCGTAACCGCCATAGGGTCCGAATGTCACGACGACTTGCGGTTGAATGGCGCGGATCAGCGCAACAATCTGCCCGGCGACGTGCGTGAGCGGTTGACGAATCAGCGCAGCGGGATGCTGATTGTCCGGCGAACCGGCCATGCCGGAGTCGCGATGCCCGAGGAAGTGCACGCCGGTCAGTCCCAACACCTCTGCCGCGCATATCTGCTCAACGGTGCGTAACGCGCCGACATCGGCGTATCCTGCCAGCATTTCGGGAGGAACATCGCCCGCCTCGCCACGTGTCGCACAGGCGTAGTGCACTGCCACGCCGTCGTTCGTATACCGCAGGATCGTTCCGGCATTGCCGAAACTCTCATCGTCCGGATGCGCATAGACGAACAGGAGTCGCCGCTCCGCTGCATGATTGCGCAACCAGCGCGAGTCGATGCCGTAAGCCGTAAGATCGTAAGTCGATTGTGTTGTCATGTTCCAATGCCCGCCTGTCTGACATCTGATACTAACGTGCGGTCAGTCAGACAAGATGTTCGAGCGCCTGGTTCGCGAGGCGCACCAGTCAACGCGCACCGGCAGTCCATGTTGTGGACACGTGACTGCGCAGTGGCATCAGCAACCCTGTGAGTATCAAAAACCATTATTGACTTCCCGGCACAAAGCGGTAACCACGAAGGTCACAAAGGACATGCGCTTCATTTTCCCCTTCGTGCGCTTCGGGTCCCCGGCGGTTCAGCCTTTGTGCAAGCGACATCGGCGCTGTTAACCACGAAGGTCACCAAGGGACACAAAGGACATGCGCTTCATTTTCCCCTTCTGCGCTTCGGGTCCCTGGCGGTTCAGCCTTTGTGCAAGCGACATCGGCGCTGTTAACCACGAAGGTCACCAAGGGACACAAAGGACATGCGCTTCATTTTCCCCTTCGTGCGCTTCGGGTCCCTGGCGGTTCAGCCGGTGTGCAAGCGACTCGTTATTGTCCAAATGACCGCGATTTAGTATCAGTCCTCAATTCTCAAAACCTCGACAGAGGGATTGTTATTATACCACCTTCTCTCACAAAGAATTAACGCGCCCATCCACCCCCGCACGCAGCATCACCGGGTATAATGCATCATGTGTCCAGAGAGGCATTGATTGCATGTATCGCCATCTGCTCGCTCTCGTTGTTCTTGTTCTCATACTGGCGGCGCCGCTCGCTCCACCCGTCGCAGCCCGCGAGGCATCTGATGAACTAGTGGTGCGCCTCGCCGAAGGCTGGTCGCTGACCGCCGACGCGCGCGTTCGTGGCCCGTTCGCCGCACCCCTCGATGGCTTGCTGCGACGGTCTGGCGTCCGTCAAGCGCAGGCGCTCGGCGGCGACGCCTACCTGCTGCGCTTCGCTCGCTCATTTGAAAAGGGTGACCTGATCACGCGCCTGAACGATACGCCAGGCATTGTGTACGCGGAACCAAACCGTGAACGTCAGGCGCTGCGCGTTCCCGACGACGAAGGAGTCGACCGCCAGTGGTCACTGGCGGTCATTCAGGCATTCGATGCCTGGAACATCACGACGGGAAGCGAGATCATCATTGCTGTTCTCGACACCGGCGTGTCGCCGACACATCCCGATCTGAGCGGGCGCGTGCTGCCCGGCTTCGATTTTGTGAACAACGATGATGACCCTCGTGATGATGACGGGCACGGAACATTCACCGCCGGCGTTGCGGCTGCGGCAGGCGACAACAGGATCGGCATCGCCGGCATCTGCTGGCGCTGTCGCATTCTGCCGGTCAAGGTGCTCAACCGGCGCGGTCGCGGCAATGACGCCGCTATCGCCGCCGGCATTCGTTTCGCGGTTGATCGCGGTGCGCGTATTATCAGTATGAGTTTTGGCGGACCGGACGACTCGCGGGTGTTACGCGAGGCGGTCGCGTATGCGCTGGAACGTGATGTGCTCCTGGTCGCTGCGTCGGGCAATGGTCAGACGGAGGGCAATCTACCCAATTACCCTGCGGCCTATCCGGGAGTTCTGGCAGTTTCGGCGACCGGACCGAACGACGCGATCACCAGTTTTTCGACAACCGGCGATTTTGTTGCGCTGGCTGCGCCGGGCGCCGAGGTGTGGAGCACCCTGTGGCGACGCACAACCGGCGACACGTATGGTTTTGCCGATGGCACATCCGCCGCCTGCCCGCATGTGGCAGGCGCAGCGGCGCTTGTGTGGACGGTGCGCCCCGAATTGTCCGCCCGTCAGGTCGCCGAAGTCTTGATGCTCGGCGCCGATGATCGCGGCGCTCCCGGCAAAGACCCGGCGTATGGGTATGGACGCCTGAACCTTTTGCGCGCGGTGCAGGTTGCGCTGGAACCCGATCTGCTGAACCGTTCGCGGATCGAGGGAGTTGTGCGGAGCGTCGCCCCGGATCAAACCACGATTGTGCTGAGCGCCGGGCGGGAAACTCGCCCCGATACAGGGGGGTTCTACCGTTTCGACAATCTCCCTGCCGGTCAATATACGATCACTGCCCGCAGTCCTTCTGGCGAAACGCTGCAACAACAGGTGTCGTTAACGGGCACGGCGCTCAGCGTGGCACGCGTCGATTTTGCACTGGATAGCGCCAGCGCCGCCAGCACGGCATTTGCTCCGGTTGCACCGCAGCGCGGCGTCGTCTACTTCCCCGAAACCGGGCACACGCTACGCGGCGTCTTCCTCTCCTACTGGCGCACACACGGCGGGTTGCCGGTTTTCGGATACCCGATCAGTGAAGAATTCATCGAGCGCAGTGAAGACGGGCGCGAGGCGCTGGTGCAGTATTTCCAGCGACACCGGTTTGAACTCCGCCCTGAGAACCGCCCGCCGTACAACGTTCAGTTGAGTCGCATGGGCGATATCATTCTTCGCGCGCGCGGCGTAGACTGGTTCACTTTGCCAAAAGGAGCGCCCCGACAGGGATGCCGCTATTTCCCCGAAACCGGACACAGCCTCTGCGAGCCGTTCCTCAGCGCCTGGAGAGCCAGCGGCCTCGAGTTCGACCGCAGGCGCGGCAAGTCGGAAGCCGAGAACCTGGCGCTGTTCGGCATGCCAATCTCTGAACCGCAGATCGAAACGCTTCCTGACGGTCGCCCGATCCTGGTGCAGTGGTTCGAGCGCGCGCGCTTCGAGGATCATGGACCCGACGGAGTTCTGTTCGGGCTGCTTGGCGAAGAACTGGCGCGCCTTCGCGGATGGCGCTAACAGGTGCGTCACCTGTCCTTTCCCAGTGCCAGAATACTTGCACCAAGCGCAGCGATCAGCGCTGCCGCCGCAAACAATGCGCCATAGCCGTAATCGCGGTAGATCACGCCGCCGACTGCATTGGCGAACGCAACCGCCACGCCAAAAACCGCCATGCCGAACAGACTCTGCGCCGTTGCTTCGAGTCCCGAAGGCGCCAGGCGCTGCGCCTCGACCACGCCTGCTGTCCAGAGCGATGCAAAACAGAGACCGTGGAGCAGCTGGATCGTCAGCGCCCATTCCGGCGTTGGCGCTGACCAGTAGAGCAGCATACGAATGGTGTAGGCAATGCCCGCAGTAACAATCAGCCAGCGCGCCCCCCACCGGCGAATGGCAAATGCCGAGAACGCCATTACCGGCAGTTCGCTGATGCTGGCAATCGTATACGCCAGGCCGATCTGGGCGCTGCTGGCGCCCAGGTCTTCCATGTAGAGTGAAAAGAAGCCATGCATCAACGCTCCGCTGCATCCGATGAACATTGCGCCGACGAGAAACCGCGCCCAGCGCCCGTCGCGCAGCAGCCGACGCGCCGCCTGCACCACATTGACCGTCACCACTTCGGCGCGCGGCATCGCCAGCGCCGCCAGCGCACCTGCGATCGGGTACACCCAGAAGATCAAGCCTAACCCCATGCGCTGCACTGCCCACCCAAAGGCAATCGTGCTCAGTCCCCAGCCAAGCGCCCCCCAGACGCGTTGTGATCCATAGCGCTCGCGCGCATTCCCAAGCGCTGCCAGCGTGGCGCTATCCGCCAGCGGCGCAACCGGCGCAGCAAACAGGCTCATGACGCTTACCAGCGCAAAAATCAACCAGAAATCGGTCGTCACACCGAGCAGCAGCGCCGGCACAACTGCACCGGCGATGACCACCGGCAGCAACAGACGACGCAGGCGCAGCGCATCGGCAAACAATCCCCAAAGCGGGCTGGCGATCTGCAGGATGCCGCCCAACGACAGCAGCACCCCGATCTGCGCCAGATTCAGCCCGATGCTCCGATAATGCAGCGTGATGAACGGCATGAACGATCCCAGTGCGACGAACCAGCAAAAGTAGAATGCCTTCGGCGCAATCAACAGGCTCGTTGCGCGCGCCCGCAGCGAGACTCGCAGAGTCATGCGACGATCCAATCATCAGAATCAGGAGAGGGGCACACGCCTTCGTGCAGGAACATATGCACAACGCGCGACTATTATAGCCGGAAGTCCGTGGTATCATACGTACAGAACGTATAATCGGCAGGTCAGTTGCGTTCTTATACGATGAGGGCGCCAGCGACGACGGTCATTCCCGACCCGGCGAGGGATCATTGAAATCACGTCGTTGTGTGCCGTGCATCAACAAAAGCCCGGAACGTCAGGCCATCTGTGAGCGAAAGAGACGTCCATGCCCGAGTTGAATCTGATCGGTCGAACGATTGGTCGCTTCGAGATCCTCTCCGAACTGGGTCGCGGCGGCATGGCAGTGGTCTACAAAGCGCGACAGACATCGCCCAACCGTATTGTTGCGCTCAAGGTGCTGCCGCCAGAGTTGAGCCTCGACCGCACATACATCGCCCGCTTCCGTCAGGAAGCCGATAGCGCCGCCGCGCTCGAGCATCCTAACATTGTTCCGATCTATGTGGTGGACGAAGCGGACGGATTGCACTACATTGCGATGAAGTTCATCGATGGGCGCACCCTGAAAGAGGTCATTCACGAGCGGGGCACATTGCCCGTCGATGAGACGATCCGGCTGGTCGAGCAGGTGGCGAGCGCACTCGATTATGCGCACAGCCGGGGAGTCATCCATCGTGACAT
Organism: uncultured Roseiflexus sp.; assembly: GCA_937935075.1. Classification (GTDB taxonomy): domain Bacteria; phylum Chloroflexota; class Chloroflexia; order Chloroflexales; family Roseiflexaceae; genus Roseiflexus. The sequence goes on from CALGYB010000009.1 coordinate 11,821, forward strand.
CAAACCGTCCAATATGATGCTCGACCGCAGCGGATGGGTCTACCTGACCGATTTTGGTCTGGCGCGCGGCACAGGCGGCGGCGGCGGGCTGACCGTCGCCGGCACGGTGATGGGAACACCGGAATATATGTCACCGGAGCAGGCGCAGGGCTTGCCGAACGTCGGACCGCCGACCGACATTTATGCGCTCGGTGTGGTAATCTACGAGATGCTCACCGGTCGCATGCCGTTCAAAGCGGATACGCCGCTGGCGATGCTGGTGGCGCGGCTGCAACAGGCGCCTATTCCGCCGCGCGACTTTCGCAGCGATCTGCCGCTGCCGGTGGAGGATGTGATTATGCGCGCGCTGGCGCGCAAGCCGGAGGCGCGTTACCCAAGCGCCGGCGAACTGGTGACGGCGCTCAAACAGGCGGCGGGGCCGGGCACAGGCTCGATGAGCAGCGCCACGCCACCTGTCTCGCCGCCTGCCGGGACGCCGCTGCCGTATGTGCGTACCGTGCCGCCATCGCCGCCCGCCGGAACCGCCGCGCCTCGTCCGCAGGCGCCTCCGGCGTCGCCTGCATATGGCGTTCCTGCCCAACCATACTCCCCCCCCTCTGGCGAACCGACCATCCACGCCAGTTCGCCAGCGTATGGCGTTGCTGCACAGCCACAGTCGCCGCCCTCCGGTCTCCCCACAATGAATGTTCCACCAGGAACATTGCCGCCGCCGCCTACGGCGCAGGCGCCCGCCAAAGCGAAGAAAGGCGGAAGTTTGGGATTGATCATCGGCGGCGTCGCAGCAGTGCTGTTGCTGCTCGTCGGCGCATTCTTCCTGATCCGCCCGTCAGACGGCAATGAACGTCCGCAGGTCACGACGGCGCTGACGCAGGCGAACCAGTTGTTCAACCAGCGCGGCAGTCTCGATCAGGCTATCGAAGCCTACCAGAATGTTCTGAACCTCGATAAACAGAATGTCGAAGCGCACACGCGCCTGGCGTTGATCTACCAGTTTCGTGATCGCTACACCGACGCCGAGAACTCGGCGCGCGCCGCAATCGCCGCCGATGCACGCGCTGCACTAGCGCACGCCGTGCTCGCCGAGTCGCTCCACAGCCAGGGACGGTATGATGAGGCGCTCGACGCTGCCGATGAGGCGGTTGCCGCTGATCCTGACCATCCGGCGGGATATGCGTCGCGCGCGGTCATCAAAGCCGCGCGCGCGCTCGACGATGCCGATGCAGCCATGCTGAGCGAGGCGGTGGACGATGCCGAGGCCGCGCTCGAAAAAGCGGCGGGGAAGGAGAACCTGCTTCAGGCGCTGGCGCATAATGCGCGCGGCGTTGTCTATTGGTATCAATATCAGTTCAGCAACGATCAGTCAATGGTTGCACGGGGCGGTGATGAGTTCAACCGCGCAATCGGCTTGCAGGGTCAGATCGCGGTTTTCCATTCCAACCTTGGCTACTTCTACAACGACCAGGGCGCGAATGCTCTCCAACGCGGCAACCGTCAGGACGCCGCGCCGCTGCTGGAACTGGCGCGGCAGCAGTTCGAACGCGCTCAGGAGATCGATCCGGCATACGGGCATGCCCATGCCGGACTGGGATGGAATCTCTACCATCTGGAAGATTACGCTGGCGCGGTAGCAGAGTTCGATAAAGCGCTCGAACTCAATCCCCAGGATGCCGATGCGCACCTTGGGAAGAGTTATGCACTGCTGGCGTTCTCGCCACCCGATTATGACAGCGCGATTGCAACCCTTGAACGGGCGATCACGATCACGCCTTACCGTCCCGATCTGTTCGCGCGTCTGGGATGGACGCATATGAGCAAAGGATTTAGCCTGCCATTCGGCAGCAGTGAACAGACATCGACCTACCAGCGCGCCGAGGATCGTTTCCGTGAGGCGCTCGACCGCAACGACCGTTTCGTCAGCGCTATTACCGGTCTGGGCTGGGCGCAGTCGGCACTCGGGCAGTACGAACAGGCGCTCGACACGCTGCAACAGTCCCTGGCGATCAAGGACGATCAGGCAGACGCACATTTTGGAGTCGGCTGGACGTACTACAACCAGGGGCGCTTCAATGACGCCGAGGTCAGTTTCCGCCGCGCGATAGAGATTGCGCCAAATGATGGCGGCAATTACTACTGGCTGGGGCTGACGCTCGAACAACTCGGGCGAGTGGAAGAAGCAAAGCAGGCGTATCGTACTGCCATTGAGAAGGGGAGCCGCTTCGCGCAGCAGGAACTCGACCGGTTGGGGGGATCGTAGGCTGCGACAGTTTCGTGCGGGAATGACGACTGTGCCATTCGTTTCAGCCCCGGCGCTGCCGGTCGTGTACGATACGCGCGTGCGCCACGTGACGTTTTTCAGTCCGGCGCTTGGTGTGTCGCGGGGGTTTTTCATCTACATTCCGCCCGATGTCGATGATGATCATCGAGCGCCGACACTCTATCTCCTGCGCGGGCACGAGCGCGAATGGATCAATCCATTCGAAGATCAATTGCGTGGCGGCAGGAATGTCATCGATGTTTACGAAACGCAACGCGCAGCCGGGCGCGTCGGTCCGCTGGCGCTGGTCTTCCCCGGCACATCGAGCGATGACAATCGCATTCCTGGCATGCTGCTCAATATGCGCGCGCCCCATCTGGCAGACGGCGCCTCCGGCATCGGCAGCGGTCGCTTCGCCGATTATTTTTTCAACGACCTGATTCCCTACATTGAGAGTCACTTCCCGGTTGTCGGCGGCGGTCGAGCGCGCGGCATCGTCGGTTTTTCGCTTGGCGGCGCGATGGCGCTGTCGGCGGCGGCGCGCCGTCCCGACCTGTTCGCCTGCGCCGGCGCATACGACGGTACGTTCCTGTACGCCTGCGACCGGGGGCGGCGTGTCCGCAAGCGCGATCGCGTGGTTGCCAATGCGATGTTCGACGCTGCGTACGGTGTGCCGCGCGATCTGGCTTTCGTCGCTCAATACAATGCACCGAACCTGATTCTGCGCAGCCGGCGCGAGGAACTGGCGCGCATCACCTGGGTCGTGGCGTATGGTCCCGAAGCGCAGGAACCCTGGCAGTCGAATTACTATCGTGGCGAACATCTGCTGGCATGCCTGCATGCGCGGGGTTTCGCCAATGCGCTGGAAGACCCGGTGCTGCACGACGGCGACCATAGCTGGCGCACTGCGGATCGGTTCATCGCGCTGACGTTGCCGCTGTATGATCGCGCACTGCGTCATGAATCACTGAGGGCGCCTGACCGCGTCAGACACCCTCAGTGAGAGAAGAGAGGAGAAGGAGATAGCGCTATCTTAGCATAAACTTAACATTCGCGCAAGAGCCTTTTTGATGTGTTTACGTTTTTCCTGAGAGTGACGGCTTCTTGCCCTCGAACACCGTCGCAGGCGGGACGCCCGCCGCCATCGTTGCAGGCGAGACGCCTGCGCTCCCAGAGTGACGAGGTGGCCGACTGGCAAGACGCCTGCGCTCCCAGGGTGACGAGGTGGCCGAACGCTGAACACGTCTTTTTAAGACGTGCGTGTTGCAGCCGTTGCGCTCAACATCAACGATGTATCCGGCTGAAGGATTCTCAATGATTACCTGCATCGATCACATTGTCATTCTCGTCCAGGACCTGTCAACGGCAACAGACGACTATACAGCGCTGGGGTTCACCGTGACGCCCGGCGGCGTCCATGCCGACGGTGCAACGCACAATGCACTGGTGGCATTCGCCGACGGCAGTTACCTTGAGTTGCTCGCCTTCCGCCGCGAGGCGCCAGAACATATCTGGTGGCGCCACACCGCCGATGGCGAAGGGGTGATCGACTTTGCCCTGCTCCCTGATGCAATCGACGAGGATGTTGCCGCCGCGTGCTCCCGTGGATTGGACATTGCCGGTCCCTTCTCCGGCGGCAGGGAACGCCCCGACGGTGTGCGCATCGCCTGGAAGACAGCCCGCCCCGCCACGCCGGACCTGCCATTCCTCTGCGGCGACGTAACCCCGCGCGACCTGCGGGTTCCGACCGGCGCAGCCCAGCAGCACGCAAACGGAGTCACCGGCATTGCACGGGTGCTGGTCGTAACTCGCAATCTGGCGGAGAGCGCTGCGCGCTACCATGCACTGCTGGGAGTCGAGGGCATGACTGTTGCGGAAGGTGTTTCCTTCTCACTGGGGGCATCGACCATCGTGCTGACCGTTCTAAACGATCGGCGCCGTGAGGGACCCTGGGCGCTGGAATTGTACGGCGGCGCCCCCGGCGACCTGGACCTGGCGCGAACCCATGGGGCGCCGATACACATTGGCGTCCTATCGCCACAGTAGCGGAGTGTTCAGCCTCTGTTCTCACATTCGCACTACCGCCATCGTGTGTGTTTGCTATACTGCGGATGCGGCTGCAATGACGCATCCGCAGTATGATGCTTCAAAGGAGCAGCTATGCTTTCCGATCTCGACATCGCTCAGGCGGCGCGCCTCCGCCCGATCCGCGCCGTCGCCGCCGACCTCGGGCTGACCGACGACGACATTGAACTGTATGGTCGCCACGTCGCAAAAATCGATCTGGCCGTCCTGCAACGACTGACCGACCGGCCACGCGGTCGCTACGTCGTTGTCTCCGCAATTACACCCACGCCTCTGGGCGAAGGCAAAACCACTACCACTATCGGACTGGGTCAGGCGCTGGCGCGCCTGGGGAAGCGTTCCGTCGTCACCATCCGCCAACCCTCGATGGGACCAACCTTCGGCATTAAGGGAGGCGCGGCTGGCGGCGGGTATAGCCAGGTCCTCCCGATGGAGCAGTTCAACCTGCATCTGACCGGCGACATTCACGCGATTGGCGCGGCGCACAATGTGCTGGCAGCGATGATCGACAACGCCCTGCATCATGGCAATCAGGCAGGCATCGACCCGTATACGATCTCGTGGCCCCGCGTGATGGACATCAGTGACCGCGCGTTGCGCAACATCGTCGTAGGGTTGGGAAAGAAGGAAGATGGTCCGGTGCGCCAGGCGCGGTTCGATATCACGGTGGCATCGGAGGTGATGGCGATTCTGGCGCTCACAACCAGCCTGCACGACCTGCGGCAGCGACTGGGACGCATTGTTGTGGCGTACACGCGCGATGGCGCGCCGGTGACCGCCGATGATCTGCACGCCGCAGGCGCTATGACTGTTTTGCTGAAGGAAGCCATCAAGCCCAACCTGCTACAGACGCTCGAAGGAACACCGGCGCTGGTCCACTGTGGACCGTTCGCCAACATTGCGCACGGCGCCTCATCGGTGCTGGCCGATCTGATCGGATTGCACTGCGCCGATTATGTGGTCACCGAAAGCGGGTTCGGCGCTGACATCGGTTTCGAGAAGTTCTGCGACATCAAATGCCGCGCCTCTGGTCTGGCGCCTGATGCAGTGGTGCTGGTTGCAACGGTGCGGGCGCTCAAGGCGCACAGCGGGCGCTACACCATCACCGCTGGCAAACCGCTCGATCCGCGGCTTGCTGAAGAGAACCCGGAGGATGTGACGGCAGGCGCTGCCAACCTTACCGCGCAGGTGCGGATCGCACGTCTCTTCGGGCGACCGGTGGTTGTGGCGATCAACCGCTTCCCCGGCGATTTTCCGTCGGAAGTTGAGGTGATACGGCAGGCGGCGCGCGACGCAGGGGCGTTCGATGTGGTTGAAAGTTTTGTGTTTGCCGAAGGCGGCGCGGGTGGATATGATCTGGCAAAAGCGGTGATAAAGGCATGCGAAGCGCCAGGGAAGTTCGCGCCGCTCTACCCGCTCGATCTGAGCCTGCGCGAGAAGATCGAAACGCTGGCGACGAAGGTGTACGGCGCAGCACGGGTGGAGTACACGCCCGAAGCCTCACGGCAACTGGTGCGGTTCGAGCAGCAGGGGTATGGCGCCCTGCCGATCTGCATGGCAAAGACACAATTGTCGATCAGCCACGACCCGAAACTGCGCGGCGCACCATCGGGGTATATCTTCCCCATCCGCGAGATGCGCCTGGCAGCCGGTGCAGGTTTCATCTACCCGCTGGCAGGCGACATTCGCACCATGCCGGGGTTGCCGGCTCACCCTGCCGCTGAGCGGATCGACATCGACGCCGAAGGAAAGACGGTGGGATTGTCGTAGCGTTGGGCGGGGCGCAGGCGACCAGGTGCATGAGCACAGCAACCGCAGCAGCGCAGGGGCGCCATCCCTGCGGTTGCTTCGACAGGCTCAGCAACCGCAGGGGGATGCTCACCTCACGAAAACGTCCGCCTCCTCCACGGCATTCGCTGCAATCACCTGTTGCATGAACCGCGCCGAGTCTTTTGGGATGCGGCGCTGGGTCGCATAATCCACGTAGACGATGCCGAATCGCCGGCTGTAACCGAATGCCCACTCGAAGTTGTCCATCAACGACCAGACAAAATAGCCGCGCAACGGAACCCCGGCTGCGATGGCGTCGTGGCACGCTGCGAGATGACGCGCAAGGTAGCGTACCCGATCCGGGTCGTGGACGCTGCCATCAGGTGAGACTTCGTCCGGGTAGGCAGCGCCGTTTTCGGTGATGTACAGCGCTGCCGGTGCATAGTCGCGGTGCAATCGCTCCAGCAGTCGGCGCAGCGAGTCGGGACGCACTTCCCAATCCATATGGGTGTACTCGCCTTCCGGCCGTTCGTGCGCATATCCGAGACCGCCAGCCTGCGGATCGTCACGAATGACGGCGCGCGAGTAGTAGTTCACCCCCAGAAAATCGAGCGGCGCAGCAATGAGGCGCATGTCGTCGTTCTGCATCGGCGGCGTCTGCCCCATCTGCGCGTACAGTTCCAGCATATCGGCAGGGTATGCGCCACGGTAAAGCGGGTCCAGATACCAGCGGTTGAAAAAGCCGTCGTGCCGCCACGCGGCTGCCCGATCCGCATCACTGCCGCTCGCGGGGTCGGCGGGCGAAAGGTTGAGGGTGATACCCGCCTGCGCGTCGGGACGCGCGGCGCGGATGGCGGCAATTGCCAATCCGTGACCGAGGAGCAGATGATGCGCTGCCGCAAGCGCCGGTCCTTCCTTCCGCCCTGGCGCATGGTCGCCGGTCCAATAGCCGAGAAACGCCGAACACCACGGTTCGTTAAGCGTGATCCAGCGCTTCACGCGATCCCCCAGGCGGCGCACCACCACGTCGGCGTAGTCGGCGAACGCATACGCGGTCTTGCGCGCGGGCCATCCACCTGCGTCTTCGAGCGCCTGCGGCAGATCCCAGTGGTACAGCGTCGCACATGGCTGAATGCCGGCTTCCAGCAAGCCATCGACGAGGCGGTCGTAGAAATCGAGACCGGCAGGATTGATCGCTCCTGCGCCCTGCGGAAGAATGCGGGGCCAGGCGATCGAAAACCGGTATGCCCGCAATCCAAGCGATTTCATCAGCGCGATGTCGTCGCGCCAGCGGTGGTAGTGATCGCACGCCGGATCGCCGGTATCGCCGTTGAGCACCTTTCCCGGCGTCGCGCAGAACCGGTCCCAGATCGACTCGCCGCGTCCATCTTCGCGGGTGGCGCCTTCGATTTGAAAGGCAGCCGTCGCCGCGCCCCAGAGAAAATCGTCAGGGAAGTGTCGTGTTGCCATGAGGGAGCGTCCTTTGGAGGTCTGAACATCATCCAGCCCCGCACTGTCAGAGAAGCCCGTAGTATTCGTCGATGTCGCGCTGATAGGCGTCCACGGCGCCATCGAGCACGTCTTGCTGCGTCACGGTGCGCCCCAGCGCCGACGACTCCAGGATGGCGAAGGCGCACGCCAGGTCGCGCAACCCCTCTTCCCCGCTGGTCTCCGGGTCGGCGCCGCGTTCAATTGCGCGCAGCCAGTCGAGGTTCTGGATAGCGCAGGGGTCGGTCAGCCCAAGCGGAAAGCACTGCTCGCGCTCGGCAGACGTCATCCGCTGCTCGAAGGTCTCTTCCAGCGGCAGACGCTCGCCGTCCGCCAGCACGATCTGCCCGCCGCGAATGGCTCCCGTGCTGCCGATGATCGCCGGCGCACCATTGATCGTCAGTTCTTCCGGCGAACCGGCCCAGCTCCACCACAACTGCCCGATCGCGCCGCGTTCGAACTGAAGGGTTGCCATGTAGGTGTCATCGACATCCGCCTGCACCTGATCAATGACATTGCCCTGTGCATCGCGCAGATAACGTACTGGCGCAAAAGTGCGCGCAACAGCGTTCACTGCGGCGATTTCGCCGACCACGTAACGCTGGAAGTGCATCTGATGCACGCCGATATCGATGCTCCCGCCGCCGCCGCCGAGCAGTTTTTTGTGGCGCCATGGCGTTTCTGCAACAATCCGATCCGGTGACCAGAGTCCACCGAGGACTCCCATCACCGAGATCTGCGGTTCGCCGATCAATCCCTGGCGCACTGCCCACGCCATCGCGCGCACGATGCGCGCCTGGCGCACATTCTCAAACACGCCAAATGTGACCCCACGCGCCTTTGCTGCCGCCACCATCTTCTTCGCCGCGCGCACGGAAATTGCCAGCGGCTTCTGCGACAGCAGATGCAACCCGGCGTCGATGGCGGCAAGCCCCACCTGATGGTGCAGCGCCAGCGTCGTCAGGTCGTTGATCGCGTCCACCTTTCCCGAGGCGATGAGATCGCGGTAGTCGGTATAGATGGCGACTTCCACATCGTCGTGGATGTCGGAGACATAGGTGTGCGGCGCTGCCAGCGGATCGCCGGTCGCCGGATCGAGCACCGGCGGACGGGGCGGCGGTCCTTCGCCGCGTTTGCGGAACATGAGCGCGTCCTCCACCCGGCGCGCACAGAGGGCAGTGATCCGAAAATGGTCGATTCCCAACCGACGGAGTTGCAGGTACCCCTGGAGGTGGGCATTCAAAATCCGTCCGCAGCCAACGATGCCGATACGAATCATGGCGTCTGCTCCTGAGCGGTATAGCGGGCGCGCACGCGCTCCAGCCGCGCCACGCTATCGGACAACCCGCCGAGGCGGTTGCGCGCCAGCCAGAGGCGTTCGTACTCGCGGATAATTTCGCGCATGTCATCATTCAACAACCGACGACGCGGCAGGGCGCCGGCGCCATCGGCAGCGGTCAGCAACTGTCCCAGGCGACAGGCATGCCGCAACAGGCGCACCGTATTGTCGAACTCCTGAAGAATGAGCGGCGCATCGGAGCGAGTCATACGCTCGGCGGCAATGGGCTGAGTTGCGGCGTCGATCGCATCGAGCGCGCGGTCGAAGTCGAGCGGCGGCAGGGCGGATGGATTGGAGACCGGCGGCGATTGCAACACCCAGAACAGCACCGACGAGTTTGGCGGCTCATATCCGACGGCGCGATACACATTTCCCAAATCGTATGCCACTTTTCCCATCGCGCCGGTCGGGTCGGTGAACGCATGCCGACTGACCGCCGCCTGTACGTTCGCGTCGCGGTTGGCGGCGTATGCCCATGCGAATGCCGCACCCATCGCAAACCCCAGGAAACTGACCGGCAAGACCTGCCAGTGCCCCATATCACCCCAGTCGGTAATCAGGTAGCCGATGGCGCCATGCTTCAACCCATTCTCAGCAGCGTTGCGCAGGTTTCCCAAAGCGTTGTCGGTACGTCCGGCAATGCTCTGCCACGACGATGTGCCAGGGCAGACGTAGAACGGAATACCTGCCGCAGCATAGCGAGCGCAGTTGCGGTCAAAGGGATGGTCGGCTTCGTACCCCCATTCGAGTGTGATGACATCGCGCGGCAACTCACCGATCAGTTCCGGGTGATTATTGACGATATCGCCCCAGAACATCATCGTGCGCCCGTGGTGTTTCACGGCGTCGTAGAGTTTGAGCAGAAAATCGAGGTACACCCGCCCGACGCCGCGCTGCGTGCAGGCGTCTTTGCTGCGTCCCTGCCCGAGATCGACCGTCTCATCGCACCCGACGTTGAACAACCGGCTCGAAAAATGCGGCAACAGTTCATCGTACAGGCTGCGCACCAGATCGAGGCTGCCCGGATCTTCTGGCGCCAGGCTGAATGGTCCCTGCATGACGCCCCACGGCGCCTGGAATTCGCCGTGGGTCTCGGCGAGCGCCGCGTAACGCGGGTGGATGAGCCAGCGGTGCATATGACCGAACGAGTTCTGGTTGGGCACGAGATCGATGAACCGCGCTTTGCAGTACGCATCGAGCGCCAGCGCCTCTTCGCCGGTGAGCGGCGAGGCGCGCGCCCACACATCGGGATGATTACGGTAGGCAAACGTATGCTCGGTGTAAAGCTGCACCTGATTGATTTTCCAGCCCGCCAGCATATCGATCAGCATGAACAGGGTTTCCATCGTCGGGACCTTGTCGCGGCTGATATCGATCATCACCCCGCGCGCGGCAAAATCGGGGTAATCGTTGACATGCAGGCAGGGAAAAGCGCGCCCGGTCTGCTCCACAATCTGGATCAGGGTGCAGACGCCATAGAAGATGCCGGTTGGGTTCGGCGCTTCGATTAGGATGCCATCGTCCTTGATGGTCAGGACATACCCCTGCGGATGGTCGGCGCTGCCGGCAGTCACCCGCAGCGTAGCGCCGATCTCGCCTGGAGGACCTTCCGGCGTCGCGGTCAGTTCCCATTCGACGCCGGCATGGGCGCGTAGCGCATTCTGCAGGCGGCGCGCCGCAAACCGCAGGTCTCCGGGCGCAGCACCCTGGAGCAGAATGCGCCGTGTTGATGTCGCCACATACATTCCCGGCAAAACGGTCAGCGATTGCGGTATGGGAAGGAGCGAAAGATGATTCACCCATCACCTCCTAAGCCAACAACGTCATTGGCAGCGGCAGCGACACCGTGCGCCCTTCGGCAGCCGAAATGATGCCTGCATCGAGCACCTCCTGCGCCATCAAGCCGACGTCGGCGCTGCACAGACCGGTGATCGGCGCACCGGAGCGAATGTGACCAAGAAAATACTCGGCACTGTTGCGCATACCGACCGGCGGTTCCGGCACGTCGAGGCGCATGCCGTCGCGATGCTCGCGGTCTGCCAGCCACAGTTCTTTGCCGTGCTCGCGGATGTGAATGGTTCCCTCACTGCCATAGATCATCGGCTCGTAGCTGGTCATATCGCCGACTTGCGTCCATGACGCAGTCGCGGTGCTGATGGCGCGCGCGTGCTGCATGACGATCACCGCATTATCTTCTGCGGGCAGATCGGGCTTCCACAGGCGCCCCGTCAGCGCTGTGACGCGGGAGGGCAACCCGAGCAGCGCGCAGGTTAGCGCTGCGCCATAGCAGCAGTAATCCATCAGCGCACCGGCGCCGTTGCGCCGCGGGTCGTAGAGCCATTCACAGAAAAAGGGCGAACAACCGAGTTCACGCGGCCCAATGTGGGCAGCGCGGTAGTTGACCTGCCAGACCTGACCGATGCGCCCCCCGGCAATCAGGTGCAGCGCATATTGCATTGTAGGCCACCACATGATGGGCCAGTTGACCATCAACTGAACGCCAGCCGCGGCAGCGGCGCCGCGCATGCGCGCTGCATCGGCATACGTCGCCGCCATCGGCTTCTCGATCATGACATGCAGACCGCGCTCCGCCGCCATTTCGGTCAACTCTGCGCCGCGCAGATTGTCGCTGAAGACATACACTGCATCGAGTTCCACCGCGTCCAGCATGTCGCTGTAATCGTCGAAAACCTGTTCGCACCCCAGGGATCGGATATGCTCGCGGAGCGCCGGGTTGGGGTCTGCCGCCGCAACCAGTACGCCATCATCGCAGTTCGCCAGGTCCTTGAGATTCCCCCACACGTGGTCATGGGTCAGCCCCAAGACGCCGACCCGTAGTTTGTCCGCCATTGCTGTGCTCCTTCTGATCGTCTTGCTGCTACGTTAGCGCCCTGCATCGCGCGCCGCCGCGCGCGCATACGGTTCGAGCGCCGCCAGGATGCGTTTGCGATCCATAGCCGGAATGAAAAAGGCGCGGTCATCACGCACAACCCGCCCATTCGCCGCAAACGCTGCGACCTCCTCCTCGTGCATCATCAGGTCTGCCGCCAGCAACTGACCGTCGCCGAGGTCCGCACCGGCTGCCGACCGCTTCAATTGCGCGTCGAGCGCCAGGATCTGATCGCGCGTCAGCGGATATGGCGTAGCGACCAGGAAACTATGCGTCGCACCAGTGTACCACAGCGTTGTGTGGGGGAAGACGCGCTGAAATGTGTGAATAATATCGTGGTAGTCACGTTCCGAAAGGTCGTGGAACGGCAGCCACTGGATGAAGACGCCATCATCGGCGAGCCGGCGCTTCACCATGGTGTAGAACTCGAAGGTGAACAGCGCCCAGCTGCTGCTGTTAATTGGGTGGGTGGCGTCGGCGGTGATGATGTCGTAGCGTTCGGCGCTGCGCAGGAGATAATTGCGCCCATCCTCAATGGTGATCTGGAAGCCGGGGCGATCGAGCACGCCGCGATTTTCGGCTTTGTAGAGACGTGCAGCTTCGACCTGTTCGGCAACCAGTTCGACGGCATGGATGCGCGGAATCGGGTGCGTCGCCATGGCGCCCGAGGCAATACCGTTGCCGAAGCTGATCATCAGCGCATTCTGCGCATCCGGGCGCAGGAGCGCCGGCAGATGACCAAGGAGATGGAAGGCGCGCATGCTGTGTTTGTCGGTTGGAACCTCATTACGCCCGTTGACGAACGACATCTTGAGCGGCGGGTATTTGACTTCAAACACGGCGACTGTTGCCCCTACTCCCTCGCGGTAGTAGACCAGTTCCGGGATTACGCCCTCACGGAATCCCAGGTAGACGCCAGGCGGCAACAGCACCACCGCCAGCGCTGTCGCTCCCAGTAATCCTGCCAGCCGTACCCGTTCGCTCCATGCCGATGATGCCAGCAGCACAGCGACGGCGCCAAGCACCAGGTTGAGCGCTGCCAGCAAAAGTGAGCAGCGTTGCAGTCCGATCAGTGGAATAAAGATGAAGCCAGCCATGAATGCGCCCAGGGTTGCGCCGACGGTGTTGAGCGCATAAAGCCGCCCGACCCGCGATCCCACCGCGCCCTGATTCGGCAACTGCGCCTGAGCGTCGTCTGCGGCGAGAGGCGCGGTATACAGCCGCGCCGCGACCGGGAAGACCGCACCCATCAGCAGTGTTGGCACGATCATGATCACGGCGGCGGCGAAGAACTCTGCCCACAACGTTCCGAGAAAACTGGTTCTGACGGTGAACATGTCGAGCAAAGTCGGCATGCGCGCAAAGGCGTAGAGTGCAATCACCGCCCCCATCCCGATCCCGATCTGCAACCAGCCAAAGAGCGCCAGCGGCTGCGCATGCCGGTCAATCCGCCGTCCCATCCAGGCGCTGCCCGCCGCCAGCCCGATCAGAAACGTCACCAGCATGATGGTGAACGAATAGACGGCATTCAGACTGAAGATCGCCAGCGTGCGAGTCCATGTGACCTGATAGCCCAGCGCTGCAAACCCCGAGAGCGCATACCCGATCAGCGCCAGCCGTGTTGGGGGGAACAGGGATGCCGCAGGTCCGGCGGCGGAGCGCATAGACGTTGTTGCAACGGCGCCGTTGTGTGCGATGCGTGTGCCGGTCGCCGTTTCACCGGTTGCCTGGAGCGCTACGACGACGCGCCCGCCAGACGCGCGCTGCGCCGGTTTGCGCACTGTGCGTTTCGACGGGAGCGCTGGCGTCGATAACACCGGTTGTCGCGGTGCAGACGCCGCAGCCGCCGGCGCTTCCTGCCAGCGGCGCGCCAGCCAGAACGCCGCGCCAGCCGCTGCCAGGTCCAGCCCGCCGCCCAGATAGAGCGACCGGTTGACGCCGAGCGACGGGATCAGGATCAGCCCAGCCGCCAGCGCTCCCAGCACGCCGCCAAACGTGTTGATTGCGTACAGTGCGCCGATCCGTCGTCCGCGATCCTGATTGCGCGCTGCCAGCACCTGCGCCAGCACCGGCAATGTGCCCCCCATCAGGAAAGTCGGTGGCGCCAGCGCCAGCGTGGCGAGCGCAGTGCGTACGACATTGTACGCCAGGAAGTCCGGCTGCAAATGGCGTGCAATCCAGACGTACAGGTCGGTCAATGCAGCAAAGAGGGGAGGGGTGGCGAAGGCAAAAAATGCGATCCCGATCTGCAACAGGCCGAAGAGGCGCAGGAGTGACGCTGCTGGCGCTACAAAGCCCGCGCGCCAGCGGCGCGCCGTCAGTTTGCCGAACACCCAGCTTCCCAGCGCCAGCCCGCCCATGAAGGCGGTTAACACGGCGCTGGCGGCATACACGCTGACGCCGAAACTAAGGCTGAGCAGGCGAAACCAGACGACCTCGTAGATCAACCCACTCGCGCCGCTCGCAAAGAAGAGCGCCAGTACCAACCCGGTCGGTTGCGCCTGCTTCACAGATCACTCCTGTTCATCGAGAGAGCAACGTGAACCTGGACAGCGAAAAAAAACCATCCCCGTGAGCGCCCCCTCTCCAGCATCGCTGGAGAGGGGGTTGGGGTGTCCTAATGACTAAAACGGAGATGCAGCGAGAGGACTTACCGGGAGAGTTACCGTCCCGCCTCTCTACGGATGCGTTCCAGCGCAGCATTGACGTCCGACTCGAGGATCGGCATCAGATCCGAGGCTTTCGCGTTAGGATCGTTCCAGAACGGACTCAAGAGGTTGTCCCAGGTCTGACTGAGTTCATCGAACTTGACCAGCAGGTGGTTCGACGACTCACGTCCGTGACTAAAGGCGCCCTGGAACGACTCTTTGGTCTTTTCTGCCGGAACACACTTCTCATACTGCTTGTAGTAGTCGTTGAGCAGGCTCTGACGCACCGGCGGGGTGCCGGTTGCCAGCGTGTAGGTGCGCTGCTGCTCCGCCGATGCCAGGAACTTCACGAAGTTCCACGCCAGATCGGTATTCTCCGCGTCCATTCCGGCAGTAACGACCCAGGGATCGGTAAAGATAGTCGCGCGGATATTGGCGTCGGGCGCACCCCATGGGAGCGGCGCTGCGCCCCAGCAGAAGCCGTTCGGATCGTCAATAATGTCCTTATAGTTCCAGTGGCCCCAGCCGCCGGTCATAAACATAGCCACCCGACCGGAGAGGAAGGCGCCGCCAAGCTGATCGAGCGCCTGAGACGCTGCCTGGTCGGGAGCGACCTTGTGGACGTACACCAGGTCGTGGATCGCCTGGAAGGCTGCAGCCGTCTGTTCATCCAGCTGGATAGGATCGGAGAAGCCGGTCTCGAGCGCTTCTGTGGTGAACGGATCCTTGCCCCAGATCATTGGGATGCTGTCGAAGGGGGGCCACAGACCGTTGACGCCGCCATACACCGCCGTGCTTGGATCGTCCGGGTTCTTCGTCAGCTTCTTAGCAGTCTCAAGGAACGCATCCCACGTCCACGATTTGTCATTCCAGTCGCTTGGCGGATATGGCACGCCAGCCTCATCAAACAGCTTCATGTTGTAGTACACGTAGCTGCCGGTGGTGAGAAACGGAATGCCGTACTGTTTGCCTTCGACATTGTAGATGGCGAACACTTCGGGGATAAAGTCGCTCGTGTCCCACTTATCGCGTTCGATGAGCGGCGTCAGGTCCGCCAGCAAGCCGCGGAAGCGGTCGCTGGCGAAGCCGTCGCCGCCCCAGTTGGACGACCAGACGTGCAGCGGCTCCCTGGCGGCGATCATCGCTTCGCGCTTGACGGCAATATCGTCCTGGTTGATGTTGAGCACCTTCACGAACACGTCCGGTGCAACCTGCTGGTAGGCGGGCAGAACAACATCGCGCTCCCAGCGATTCTCGGTGGCATTGATGCGCACCATCCATACCAGCACTTTCTGCCCGGCTTGAGGTTGCTGCGCGAACTCCAGAATCGGCGTAGGCGTCGGCAAGTCGCCTGCGGGCGCGGTGGTTGGCGCTTCACCCGGGGCTGCGGTTGGGGTCGTCGCCTGTTGCCCGCCACATGCCGCCAGCACCAGCATCAAGGCGCCGAGCAGGAGGATCCAGGGATACTGTTTTAACCTCATGCTTGTGTCTCCTTCATCATTGTAAGGGTACACCGTGCGAACGAGTCTCTGTCCTGATCCACCTCCTCTCCAGTGTCTTCATGTGACGGGAGCAGCGTGCCGCTCCGCCTGCCCGTGCATCCCAACAGCGTATGCACGGCATGGTGCATCACGCAGAACAGGAGCTGGAGTTCCCATGGACTCCGGCCTTCTGGCTGTCGGGAAAACACGATGCTCACATCTCCCGTCAGAGCATATTCCACACAGCGCCGTCAGCATTCAGGATGACAGCGCAGATGCAAGCGATGACGCGCAGCAGACGCCGACTATCCTTTGACGCCGGTCACCACGATGCCCTGAATGAAATAGCGCTGCGCCAGGAAGAAAAGCGCCATGGGCGGGATCAGCGTGACCAGCGATGCCGCCATGAGGAGATGGAAGGCAGTGCCGCCAAAGGGCGCACGGAACTGTTGCAAGCCGATCGAAACCGGATAGTTGTACTGCGAATTGATGTAGAGCAGCGGACCCATGAAGTCCTGATAGTGGAACATAAAACTCATAATAGCGACAGCGCCGATCGCCGGCAATGACAGTGGCACAATAATGCGCCACCAGATGCCGAAATAGCCGGCGCCGTCGATCAGCGCCGCTTCCTCGTAATCTTTTGGAAGCGTCTTATAGAACTGACGGAGGAGAAAAATGAGATAGGCGCTGCCAAAAAATTTCGGCACGAGCAGCGGGAGGTAGGTATCGATCCATCCCAGGCGGGCGAAGATAATATACTGCGGGATCAGCGTCACCCAGAACGGCAGCATCATAGTTGCAAGCACCAGCACGAACAGCGCGTTCTTGCCCGGCGCGCGCAGCCGGGCAAAGCCGTAGGCGACGAGCGCACACGACAGGGTCTCGCCCAGTGTTGCGCCGCCGGCGTAGATCAACGTATTCTTGAAGTAAATATCGAAGCGATTCTCGCCGGTGAGCGCCATACGGTAGTTGTCCCACTGCGGGATCGCCGGAATCCAGACCGGCGGGAACTTTGCCACTTCCGCGCGGGTTTTTAGCGAGGTGGAGAACATCCACACCAGCGGAAACAGGATGATGATCAACCCAAGCGCCACCACAATCGTCGAAAGGACCGTCACGATCTGTTCACGTCGCCGTTTGCTTGCCCAGAGTCCGCGCCGTACCAGAGGGGTTGCCGGGCGCACACCCGGAGATGTCGTTTGTGTTGCCATTGCTCGTCCTCCTGTTCATTCACGACCGTGCAGCCCGGTCAGATCGCTCCCTCTTCGTCCGACTCGTAGTGAACATAACGACGCGACACCCAGAACATTGCCAGCGTCAACAGCAGGATGACGATCAGCAGAATCCACGCCTGCGCCGATGCCAACCCCATCCGGTAGCGCCGGAACGCATTCAAGAAGAGATACAGGTTGTAGAACATCGACGAATAGGCGGGAGCGCCGAGATTCATGCCGCCGGAAATGACATATGCCGCCGTAAACTGCTGCATAGCGCCAATGACGCCGGTAATGAAGGTGAACAGAATGACCGGCGAAATCATCGGGACAGTCACGTTGAAGAACTGCTGGATGCGATTGGCGCCATCGATCTCGGCGGCTTCGTAGAGCGCAGTGGGAACGCCCTGAAGCGCCGAGAGATAGATCAGCATTGTCCCGCCGAATCCCCAGAGCGACATGAGCGTAAAGGACGGAATGACCCAGTTCGGATCCTGGAGCCAGCGCGGTCCGGTAATGCCGAGCGGGATCAAACCATTGGGACCGACCAGATTACGGATGATCAGGTTGATCGCACCGAACTGGGGATTGAGCAGCCAGGAGAAGAGCAACGCAACCGCGACGCTGCCGCCGAGCAGCGCGGGCAGATAGTAGAGCGTGCGAAAGACGCCGAGCGCCGGAACGCGCTGATTGAGCAGCACCGCCAGCATCAAACCGAAAGCGATGCCCAACGGAACGCTCAACAGGGTGTAGTAGCCGGTGACCTGGAGCGACTTCCAGTACACCCGATCATTGAACAAGTTGATGTAGTTCTCGAAGCCAACCCACACCGGCGGACTCGCCACGTTGAACACTGTCATGCTGTAGTACGCAGACATGACAATCGGGTAGAGGGTAAATGCGAGAAACCCGATGATCCATGGCGAAATGAAGATCCAAAACCAGAGCGCTTCGCGCCGCTCGATCTTTCCAGCCGGAATCAAGCCAAACAGGGCTGGCTTTCGTTTGCTCCGGGCCGGAACCTGCGCCGTTTGCACCGCCATACTGCACCTCCTGCACCCATGTGCGCCATTGCGCCGTCGTGTTTTGGGCTTTCCTCATGCTGTTCAGCTCAGTAGCTCGATCACTCTGCCATCGGTTGTGCGCACATAGACTGCGTGCCCGGCAATAATCGGCGCTGTCGTTGCCAGGCGCGGCACCGCTTGCGACCAGACGGTCGCTCCGGTTGCCATATCGAGCGCCGCAACCGATGCATCCGCTCCCATGCCGTTGATGATAAACACATACTCCTGCGTCAGCGCGGGAAGCGAAACGTAGTTGACATCCTGAAACGACCACAATTCACGACCGTCGCTGCGATTGAGCGCAAACAATTCATTCGTCGTCTTGACGAAGACCACGTCACCCTGCGCCCCCGCAGGAATGAGCGCTTTGCCGGGAACGCTCTTCTCCCAGCGCCTGGCGCCGTCGCGTATGTCGAGCGCAATCATGTTTTGCCCGCTGCTGATCAGCACCAGATCGCCGGTCGCCACCGATGAGAAGTAGACGGCGGAATGCGCCGGATACGACCAGAGCATCCTTCCGGTTTCCTGATCAATCGCATAGAAATAGGAAAAGTCAGAAACGAACACCCGCCCATCGGCAACCGCTGCAGATGAGGTGATGAAGTCCTGCGCGCTAAACTCCCAGCGGATCTTGCCGTTGATTGCATCCAGTGCGTAGAGTTCTTTGCCGGCGCCGACGTACACTGTGCTATCGACAACCACCGGCGAGGTCAGATGACCGCCGAAGTAGTTGTTGGCAGCGGCGCTCAACCGTTTGGGAGTAAACGTCCAGCGTTGCCGTCCGCTGCTTAGTTCCAGCGCCACCATTTGCCCCTGATTTGCCTGTTCAGATCGGAAATACACCGTATCGCCAGCAATGGCGGGCGAGATGTAGGCGCCTTTCTGACGATATGCCCAGCGTTGCCGACCGGTGCGTATATCGATAGCGCTCAACGCATCTTTGGTTTCCAACAGCATGAGACCGCGAGCGATGACCGGCGGTGACACGCCTTCTTCAAACGACGCAGTGACAATCACGCGCTGTTGTGCCAGCGGCGGCGCAATTGGCGTTTCGACAGCACGTGTACGCGCCGGGTTCAGTCCTTCCATCGTCCAATCGCCCGAAGGATCGCGTGCGGAATGCACAGGCGCAGATTGGGTAAAATGGTCGGCAGGAGCAACCGGCGCCATAACGACCGGCGCAGTCGTCGGAGGGGAGGAGACATGATCGGCAGGCGTCTGCGATGGCGGCCGCAGAGCGACATAGCCAATTGCGCCAAGGAAGGCGAGAATGGCGATCATCCACAAGCCTCGTTGCCTGGATGCGTCCATACCATGCTCCGTCATGCTGCAGAGCGGTGATCATCTGGTGTGCGGAGAAAATCTGAGAGATGCCCACGCAGAGATGACGTACCGCACTGTACTATTTTCTCGTGGCGTCGGCGCCAGGATTATAGAGCCTGCAACGTCTTCCTGTCAATCTATCGGACAGCGCCCCGTCGAAGCGCGAACGACCAGTTCGGTCTCGACGGTATACCGCATCTGTTCTGGCGTTTCGCCATCGATCAGTCGGCAGACCAGATCGGCGGCCATTTCGCCCATGGCGCGCAACGGCTGGCGCATTGTCGTCAGCGGCGGGCACGCCAGCGCCGCCTCTGGCGTATCATCGAATCCGATGATCGAGAGATCATGCGGGATGCGCAGCCCATGGCGCGCGGCGACATGCAGCGTTCCGATTGCCATCAGGTCGTTGCAGGCAAAGATTGCCGTTGGTCGCGGATCGAGCGCCAGCAGACGCTCAGCGCCCGCGACGCCGCTGGCAAAGCTGAAATCACCCGATGCCGTCAACGCCGGATCGAATACGATACCGTAATCGTGCAGCGCCGCCCTGTACCCATCGAGCCGCAACTGGCCAACGGGAATATCGCCCCGTCCGGTGATAATCCCGATCCGGCGGTGCCCAAGCCGGATCAGGTGTTCGGTCGCCAGGTACGCGCCGTGATAGTTATTCACGGTGATGCCGTAGACATCCAGATCGTACTGCAGGTCGATGTGGACAATCGGCACGCGCCCTGGCGCCAGGCGGCTCAGGCTCAGACTGTTTGCCAGCGGCAACACGATGACCAGACCATCGATCCGACGGCTGCGCTGTAATGTATCAACAACGTCGAACTGCGTCGCGTCTTCGACCGTCGCCAGCAGCATGAATCGCCCGCGACGACGGAGCGCCTGTGCCACGCCGTCGATGGTTTGCGCGAAGAAGGTGGACGTAACGGTATCGACAATGATGCCGACAATGTCGGTGCGGTTGCGTGAGAGGCTGACAGCCTGAGCGTTGGGGTGGTAATCGAGTTCAGCGATGACGCGCAGCACGTGTTCACGTGTGGCTTCCGCCACATCGGGGCTGTTGTTGATTACGCGCGAGACGGTCTGATACGACACACCGGCGCGTAACGCCACTTCGCGGATCGTGCTGCGTCGCATGCTTCCGACCCGTTTCCAAAAAACCAGATAATGTGATCGGTCACACTATAGCATACAAAATGAAATTGTCAAGATGGATGTTCGTTCCACAGGTATCTCTTCAGATCGACATAGCCGCGCTCGTCGAAAACGACGCCTTCGGCTTCCAGGAGCGCGCGCTGCAATTCGGCGTGATACTCGTTGCTGATGCGCCCGGCGGCGTTGATCACGCGCCACCAGGGCACGTCGCGCGCCTGCGCCGGACCAAGCGCGTGCAGCGCCCATCCAACGCCACGGGCGCCGCGCGGAACCGGCGTCATCGCCGCAATCCGCCCATACGTCGAGACCCGCCCACGCGGGATGCGGCAGACGATGGCGTAGACATCCTTATAGTAACCGGCCATGCTTCCTCCGTATGTGACCGCCACCTCATCATGGCGTAAATGTATCATCAAACCGCTCGAACGTTCCATCGGCGTACAGCACATAGATTGTTTTCCCCCGCCCTAACCCCTCACGGCTGTAGATCATCACACCGCCGGTGAATGGTTGATACGCGCCTTCGATCTCATCGCTCTGCGGGCGCAGCGCAAAGCCGAGATTCTGGCGCACCCCCGGATTGGCCGCCCAGACGATGCCAAAGGTGTTCGTTGGCGTCTGCAAGCCTGCGGGTGGCGTCGGCGTGGCCGGTGCGTCGGGCGGCAGCGGCGTCGGAAAGGGGAAACGCTGCCATTCGCCGCGGGCGAAACCAACCAGGACGTAAATGTCGCCAATGGGCAGGAATGAGATCATACTGCCGCCTTCGAAGCGCTGCTCGGCAAGCGTGCGGTCGCCGCCGCGCTCGATATCGGTCGGGCATCCGAGACGCTGCGCCACCGTTGCGTTCTTGTTCCAGACCTCACCGAAACCACGGATGGGTTCAATCGGGCAGGGAGTTGGGGTTGGCGTCGCGCTTGGCGTGGACGTCGCCGTCTCGGTTGGCGTCGCCGACGGCGTCGGTGTGACCGATGGCGTCGGTGTGACCGATGGCGTCGGCGTTGGCGGAACCGGCGTCTCGGTCGGCGCAGCGGTTGGCGTCGCGGTTGGCGCCGCAGTCGGGCGCGGGGTCGGCGTTGGTGGAATCGGCGTCTCGGTTGGGGTGGCAGTCGCAGTCGGCGTTGCGGTTGGAGCGGCTGTCGGTTCTGGTGTGTCGGTTGGAGTGGGAGTCCCGCTTGGCGTAGATGTGTGGGTTGGCGTTGCCGTATCGACGACCGGCGGCGGGATCGGTGTCGGAGCGGGCGGGATCAGCAGCCTGGCGGCCAGCACAACCCCGCCGCCGCCGAGGATCAGGGCGCCAAGCGCCAGCAATGCCAGCAGCGCCGGATGCAACCGACGGCGCGGCGCTGCTGCAACACCGGTAGCCAGCGGTGTGGGAGGCGGGACGCTTTCCCGCGCAGCGGACGGGCGTACCTCGCCAATGCCGGTTGGTGCGTCGGGAGCAACGCGCGCCATATCTGGCGTCGGGCGCGGCGCAGCAGCGCCTGCATGGGGCAGCGGCGCTTCCATTCGCTCCGCCGATTGCAGGGCGCGCGCAAATTCTCCGGCTGTCCGGTAACGGTCGTCTGGCCGGCGCGTCAGCGCCAGGCGAATTGCAGCGCCAATCGGCTGCGGAATGGTCGGGACGAGCGCCGAGGGGTCGACAATGGCGCCTTCGAGATGTCCCAGCAGCACTTCCTGCGTTGTTCCTTCGAATGGGCTGCGC
The DNA here is from genome assembly GCA_937935075.1 of uncultured Roseiflexus sp. Classification (GTDB taxonomy): domain Bacteria; phylum Chloroflexota; class Chloroflexia; order Chloroflexales; family Roseiflexaceae; genus Roseiflexus. Next base: position 34,240 of record CALGYB010000009.1, read on the forward strand.
CCGGTGAGACAGCGAAACGCCAGCACACCCAGCGCATACACATCGGCGCGCCCGTCGATGCGCGTATCACCGCGGATCTGTTCCGGCGCCATATACTCCGGCGTGCCGACCAGAAAGCCGGTTGTGGTGGTTCCTGGCGTATCGAGCGCCTTTGCGATGCCAAAATCGGTCAGGATCGCGCGCATACCCGGCGCCGTCAGGCGCACCCGTTCCAGTGCGGAAGGGTCGCGCCCGTCCCACGGAACGCCCAACCCTTCCAGAATGATATTCGCCGGCTTGATGTCACGGTGAATCACGCCGCGCGCGTGGGCATAATCGAGTGCAGCAGCAAGTTGATCGATCAGTGCGGTGGTCTCATCGACCGTCAGGCACTGGCGCGCCCGCAGCACATCGGCGAGCGAGGGACCATCGAGCAGGCGCATGGCAATGAACGCCAGTCCATTGAACTCGCCAACGTCGTAGATCGGTACAATGCCGGGATGATCGAGACGCGCAGCGAGCACCGCTTCGCGCCGAAACCGTTCGACGAGCGCGGCATCGCCGAGGAATTGCGGGTAGAGCACTTTCAGCGCCACATCGCGTTGCAGCGCCGTATCGCGCGCGCGGTAGACCGCCGCCATGCCGCCGCGCCCCAGCAGCGCGATCACTTCATACCGATCCACCCGGCGACCAACCAGATCTTCGAGCCGCATACATCTCCTGCTACCCGACAAAAAAGCCATTGACAAACAGGGCGGTCGCCCATGCCAGCAGGATGAGCGCCAAAGGCGTTGCCAGCAGCATGGGGCGACGCTCGATCAGCATTGCCGCAGCAATGAATGCGGGCAACGCCAGCAGGACATACCGCGGGAGCGAATGTGAGACATTCGTCAGGTATGCCGGCGCAAGCATCGCAATCGTTGTCAGACCGTACACCAGCGGCAGGCGGCGTAGCGCCGCCGCTGTCAACCCGGCGAACGTCAACCAGACGAGCAGTTGAAACACGCGCGTGGTCCAGCGTCCGCTCCAGTGATCAGCGCCGGCGCTGATCGTCTCGATCATCATCGAGAGTTGCACCCATGGCGGACTCGCCTGCTGATCCCAGATATCGCGCTGGGTCTGCATAAACAGAAACGGCGACCCGAAGCGCCACCACTGGTATGCCATAAACAACCCCAGACCGAGCGCCGGCAACAATGGCGCCAGATACGCGCGCGCCAGCGGCGGTCGTCGCCAACCAGCGTGTTCCAGTAACGCCAGCGCAATGACCGGCGCCATCAACACACCAGGCAGCCGGGTCAGGCTCAGGAGGAATCCGGCGACGCCTGCAAGCAGCCAGCGCCGGCGGCGTAATCCCCACAGCGTCAGCGCCAGCAACGCCAGCGCTACCGACTCGGCGTACACAGCGCCTAAAAAGAAAGACGTGGGAAAGCACAATAGCGTTGCGATCGACCGGTAGGCAATCTGCGCATCGAAGTCGCGCCTGACGACATCGGCGACGATCAACGCCGCAGTGAACAGCGCGCCGTGGGAGACGATCAGTCCGGCAGTGACCGCATCGCCTCCGGTGAACGGCAGCGCCATCCGAATGAGGAGCGGGTAGAGCGGAAGAAAGGCCATATTTGCATATTCTTCCGGCGGATGCTGGTATCCCAGGGTCACAATGCTTAGGTACAGCCGCGAGTCCCACTGCGACCAGGCTGTGCCGATAACCTGATTGAACGGCACAGACAACGGGATGGTCAATGCAGACAATGATCCGGCGTCGCTGACGATCCACTGCGCCAGTGGAGCAAGCCAGGCGCCGGTTTGTAATGCCGCCCACGCGACCACCCAGAGGGTCACACGCCACATGCCGACCAGCACGGCAACCGCGATCAGGGTTCGCCGAACGAGCCAGGATGGCGGATGCGCCGCGAGGGCGCCAAATGCCGCGACAACCGCTCCTGCAACGCTCCAGAGAACCGGTGACGCGCTCTGACCGCGCAACACCCAGACGACCCATACTGTTCCAATCGCTGCCAGCGCCAGCAGCACGAGCGCCAGGCGCCGGTCATCAACCAGCAAGAAGATGGCGAGCCAGGCGCCGCCCATCAGGGTCAGCGCGACGCCCAGCGTTCGCAGCGAAGGCAACGCCCATCCTGTCGAGCGTATCTCCAGATGGTCGAGCAACAATCCCAACCGACGGGTTTCGCCTGGCGGTTGGGACGTGGCGCTCGTCAGATGCAGCGCCAGTGCGCCGCGGGCATCGGCGGGCGCCAGGACGCGGAACACCCGTATCGAACCAACGTCGCCAATGGCGATGCTGCGTTCGCCGATTGCGATGCTGACCGGCACGAGATCACGCCCACCGGGACCGCCCATCCGCACCAGAACCTCATACGCACCCGCACCGACCATCGGCGCCAGGATGAGCGACCGCCCCTGTGAGTAGGCATACGACATAGTTGCGTTGCGCTCTGGAGCATACAGGCTGGAAATCGGGACAGGCTGACTGCCGACATCATACACGGCGCGCAGAGGCATCAAGTGCAGCGCCACAATGGCAGCGAGCATCGCAATGCCTGTTACCAGTGATCCCCAAGCGAAGAACGCGCTGTACCAGAAGAACTGTCGATCAACGACCATTGAGGAACCTATCAAAGCCCCCCGCAGATTCCGTGGCTTCGACGCATGAGGGCCTGTCCGAAAAATCGCTGACCGAAGTGCAACCAGGCAGGCGCAGGCATTACCTTCGCCTACCCAACGAGCTTTTCCGGATAGGCACTTAGTCCGGCATCGCCTGGTCTGGTCTGCGAAGGCGGGCTTCGCTTGCCATAGCCTCCGCACGGGTAAGCTGCGGGAGGCTCCTCACTCTCACGACAGCGATTATAGCATCTGCAACCAGATGCGCAATGTGTTACAATCGGAGGCATGGATAACATACGCCGAAACCGTCGTTCTCGACTGCTGGGGCGCGCGCCGCTGCCGCCGGGTATGCTCCGGCGCGGGCGCACTGTTGAACCGGACGTGCGGATGGGCGGCGTGCTGGCGCGCCTGTTACTGGCACTCCTGGCGCTGAGCGTCGTGATAGCGCTGGGAGTCGTCGGAGTGGCGTACAGCGCCTATAGCGATCTTGCCGCATCGCTCAAACCGCGCCTGGCAGCCATCGAGAACCGCGAGAGTTTTGAAACCACGCGGTTGTACGACCGCAATGGGCAACTCCTCTACGAGTTCTTTGGCGCCGGAAAACGCACCCGCGTATCGATCGACCAGGTTTCAACCTACCTGATCAGCGCCACGGTCGCCATCGAGGATCGCACGTTCTTCGAGAATCGCGGCGTCGATTACCTGGGCATCGCGCGCACGCTGCTGACCAGCCTCCAGGCAGGCGAGGAAACCGGCGGCGCTTCGACCATCACGCAGCAGTTGATCAAAAACGTCGTGCTGAGCGACGAGGAGCGCCGGTACGAAAACCGGTATCAGCGCAAGATCACCGAGATTATTCTGGCGCAGGAACTCTCGGAGCAGTACTCGAAGAACGACATTCTCGAGTTGTATCTGAACGAGATCTACTACGGCAACCTGGCATATGGCATCGAAGCCGCATCCAACGTCTATTTCGGCATTCCGGCGAAGGACCTGAACCTGCCGCAGGCGGCGCTCCTGGCGGGGTTGCCGCAGTTGCCGAATGTCTACGATCCGTTCAACTATCTCGACGGCGGCGTGCTCAAAGGTGTGCGCCTGGAAGATGGCTGGCTCAGCCCATCATACCGCCTGCCGACCGGCGCCCCGCCGCCGAAGTGGCGGCAGGTCGCTGTGCTGCGGCAGATGGTGGACGAAGGGATTATCACGGATCAGGTCGCCCGTCGCGCTGCGGCGGTCGATCTCACCTTCGCCAGCCAGGACGTGCCGCTCAATGCGCCGCACTTCGTCTTCTACGTGCGCCGTCTGCTGGAGGAAGAGTACGGTCCGCAATTCGCCAATATGGGGCTGTCGGTCTACACGACCATCGACCTCGATCTCCAGCGGATGGCACAGGAGAAGGCTGCTGAACGCATCCAGGAATTGGAAGAGCGCAATATCCACAACGCGGCGGTCGTCATTCTTCAGCCAAACACGGGCCAGATTCTGGCAATGGTCGGCAGCATCGATTACAACGCAACGATTCCGACGAAAACCCCCGGCGAAACGGGCAATGTGCTCGATGGGCAGGTCAATGTCACGGTGCGCGAGCGACAACCCGGATCGGCGCTCAAGCCCTTCACCTATCTGGCGGCAATGGAACGCGGCATGACGCCGGAGACGGTCATCTGGGACGTGCCGACGAAGTTCCCGCTGATCGCAGGCGAGTGGTACGAGCCGCAGAACTACAACGGCCGCTGGAACGGTCCGGTGCGAATGCGTGCGGCGCTTGCCAACTCACTGAACATGCCGGCGGTCAAGGCGCTGAAGTTTGCCGGCATCGATCAGACCATCGGGCTGCTGCGCCGCGCCGGTATCACCACGCTCCAGCGCGGCAGCGGGTTCTACGGGCTGGCGCTGACCCTGGGAGGCGGTGAAGTGACGCCGCTGGAATTGACCGCCGCCTACAACACCCTGGCAAGCGGCGGGCGCTACTATCCGCCGGTCGCCATTCTGAAGGTTGTCGATTCAAACGGACGGACGCTGCAGGAGTTCCGACCAACGCTCCGCCCGCAGACGCTCAATCCGGATCATGTCGCAATCATTACCGACATCTTGAGCGACGACACAGCGCGCGCGCCGGTCTGGGGGTTGAACAGCAAACTGAAACTCTCTCGTCCGGCGGCGGTCAAAACCGGCACCTCGAACGACTGGCGCGACGCCTGGGCCGTCGGATACACGCCGTATGCGACCGTCGGCGTGTGGACCGGCAACAACAACAATGAACCAACGAAGAAAGTTGAGAGTCTGACTGGCGGCGGTGTGATCTGGCACAATATTATGGAAGAATTGTTTGCCGATCCGAAGTTTCAGCGGCTGCTCGCCGAACCGTATCCCGATGGTCGTTTGCCGCTCGATTTTACGAAACCTTCGTGGCTGGTGCGTAAACCGATCTGCCCGCTGCCGGGACCCTACCACGTCTCGAGGGAGGAACTGTTTGCGCCGGATATGCTGCCCGCCGGCTCTGCGCAGGTTTCCGACACGGCGCAACTCTGCCGTGATGTGTTCACCGAGGTACAGGTTGTGCGGTTGAGCGATGCTCCTATCGAGGCAACCAGTCTCATTACCGATACCGCGATTGCAGGGCAATGGTACTGCACCCCCGGCGAGGGGCAGGGCGCAGCGTCAGAACAGGTGACGACTATCCTGACCTGGAACGTGCCGCCGCCCGACCCGGATGAGCAGATCGTGTACCGATGGGAAGGGATGAGCGCTTCGATTGGCGACCGAACTGTCGCGCCGGTCATTGCCTCTGCCATTCCTGCGTGCACGGCAGATATGCTCATTCCCTACGCGCCGCCCACGCCGGGCGCAGTGCGCATGCCGGATCTGCGGCGCTTCGGCGAGAACCAGGCGAAGGAGCAACTGGCCGCGCTTGGCATTTTCAACATCTATGTCGATTACCAGACGCGCGACCGCATTCCCGATGTGTTCGACGAATACGCCCCGTATGCCGTCGTGAGCACCCTGCCGTCCGCCGGTGAGTGGATCGACCCGAATATGACCGTTGTGCTTGGCGTGCGCGCGCCGTAGTCACATGCCTGTGACGATGCGCGCGGCAATGGCCGCAATCTTCGCGCCATAATCGACGCCAGGGCTGGCCCATCCCTGTCCCGTCGGGTTATGCACCTTGCCGAGTTGCTTGAGGATTGGCGCCGAGCCGCGCATGCGCGCCGGCAGCGCGCGGTACCGCAGCGCGCGCTCGATGGCGGCGCGTTGCACCGGATTCTCCGCGCCGATGGGAAGCGCATACGCCAGCAACCGCCCGACATGCGCCGGTATCGCGTCGTGCTCCCAGGTGGCAAAACTGACCCCCGCTTCCCACAGCCGCCGCTGCGTGTTGTACGCCCAGCCATTGGTATTTGGCGGCGGAGTCATCTGCTTTTGACCGGTGACGCCGATCCCCGCCGGATTGCGTTGCGGACGCGCTGCCCAGAAACTGGTCAGATTGCCGGTTTCGTGGATCATCTGCGCCACCGCCAGCGTCGGATCGATGCCGACCTCGGCGCACAGGCGCCAGTATGTCGGCACAATGACCGCTTCGATGTCCTGCGCCGTGTACTCGCCGTGTGGACGCGCCAGGATGAAGGCTGCCAGTTGCGCGACGCTGGCGGTTGGTCTGCCAAGGATCGGCGTCTGTTCGGTAAACAAGGGCATGTCCTTATCGAGCGATCAATCAGATGTTGCACAATAATGACCCGTCTTGACCGTCCTGCGGCGGACGTTGGCTTCGACAGGCTCAGCCAACGTCCGCCGTGCCACATCCTTGATTGTCCGTGTTTGACTTCACTGCAAAAAGCTGTCAACCACGAAGGTCACACAGAGACACACAGGAAATGCGCTTCATGTTTCTTCACCTTCGTGTGCTTCGTGTCCCTGGTGGTGAAGCCTTCCATGACTTCACCGCAAAAAGCAACCACGAAGGTCGCCAAGGGACACAAAGGAAATGATCTTCATGTTTATTCACCTTCGTGCGCTTCGTGTCCCTGGTGGTGAAGGGGGTAGGCGAAGGCGCCGCCTTCGCCTACCCGGCTACCCGGCTTACCGGACGATCAGCGGCATCACTACCCGATACAGCGGCGATGCCGCCGGCGCCTGCGCCTTTGCCGGACCATACCGGTTGATCTGTCCGGTCGTTTCGATCTCCTCAAGCCAGTATGTGTACGATGTGTCCGGTTGCGCAGTTACGTCACGCCATTCATACGCCGCGCCGCTGCCAGGGCTGCCGCGCGCGCGGATGAGCGCTGGCGTCACGAGGACCGCGTCGTCGCTGCGCCCGGTAGCGCTGCGCAGCAGACGGAAGCCGGCAGTATCGAGTTCCAGTATGGTCCCCCAACGAACAATCAGCGTTCCGCCTTCCCAGCCAGCCGTAAAGTACTCAAGCACAATCGCCGTAGGAATGCCCTCGAAGAACCCGAAGTCGTAGGTGTGGTTGTTCGTTCCGGCAGCCGCGTGATTATCATACGGAATGACGAACACCGCGTTATTCCCGACCGTCACGCCATCGGAGTCGCGGCTGTCGCCATTCGGGCTGTCGTCGTTGTTTGCGAATGTCAGCGTCAGGTTGTTCAACGGCTGTTGCTGATTCGGACCGGTAATGTTCGGAATGCGGATCTCGTATTCCGATGCGCCGCCTGGCGTGCCGGTGCGGGTGCGAATGCCGATCCCGCCGTCGTGGATGATATTGTCCTCGAGGTTGGCGTCCACCGGGTCTCTGCCACTGCGGAAGTAGTACGTCCCCTCGGCATCAGTTACCGCAACGCCAATCCGCTGACCATTGCGCCACAATTCAACCGTCACGCCGGGGATGGGCGGTTCATCCGGGTCCTGCACGCCATTGCGATTGGCATCGAGCCAGACGCGGTTCCCGATTTCGATCGGCGCCTGATCGCAAAACGTTTCCAGGTCGCCAAGTCCTGCCGATTTGCCGAATGTCGCTCGCCGCACCCGCGTGCCTGGCGGTGAACCGATCGGTTGATCCGTCCCGAAGATCGTATAGGCATTGATAAAGGCGCCGTTGGCGGCATTGAACCAGCGCAGACCGCCGGAGCGGACCTGACCTCCCTGTCCTGCCAGCAATGCATCATAAGCCGTGGTAATCACCTGGCGCTGACCATAATGCACCGCCATGCCGCCGATGGTCACTTCATCGTGGGCTGTGCCATACTCATCGCGGTTGTAGAACTCGCCATTCCCCGGACCCTGCCGGTTGTTCGTCGAGCCGCCGACCAGACCGCCAGGGCATGCGCCAGCGTTTTCCAGGCTATAGCCGGAAGGCGCTGCAGGGTCAACGCATACGCGCAGCAGATCACCGGCAGCCACGCCATCGTACTCGCCTGTGTCAGTCGCAATCGTGCTATAGTTGCGGTTGCCCAATTGCATGCCCGCGCGATCATTGAACGCAACCAGGATAGCGCCATCGACATCGAAATCGATTGCGGTCAGCATCGGTTGCGGGTATATCGTCTGTCCAAACGGACCCTGACCGGGCAACGGCACAGGTGGTCCGATATCACTCCACTCGTTGATCCAGGGCAGCCAGGCGGCAGACACCCGATTGCCGGGACCCGCGTTCGAAGCCCGACCGCGCGGATAGTTGAGCGGGAATGAGAAGACCTCGGTGAAGTTCCCTGCCGCTCCATTCGGATCGTGGCGATAGATATGCGCTGTCAGATCGGTCGTGTCGATATTCTTCCCGGCGTAGGGGAGTTCTCCCGAACAGACGCCGCCGACGTACACCTGACCGGCATACGCCTTGACTGCCCACGGACGAAACACGCCATCGCTGCACGCAGGCGCCGGCAGAGGATGGACAGTGATATCTGCGGCTGTCGGTGTAACTGGCGGAACGCCAATCCGAATCTCGAGCAGCGTTCGGGCGGTCAGGTTGACGACCCACAGCGTCTCTTCATCTTCCGAGAGCGAAATGCCGCCGATGCCAAGTTTGCCAATCGCGTCGAACGCTGCGGGATCGCGGCTCGGATCGGCTTCGTTGATGGCCAGGTCGCCAGGACTGCGCGGATCAGGACCGACTGCGACGCCGGACGGATACCCGGCGGCATTCAAGTCGATCAGCACAGTGGGAGCAACGACCCCATCGCGGTCAATACGGTAGATAGCGCCAATGCCGCCTGCGCCAAAACCGACGTGGCGTTTCACGACCGCCGAAGCCAGCAGTGTTCGGCTGGAACGCTGATAGGCCAGCCCCCACGTCGCACCAACCTGCTGACCGATCGCCAGATACACATTCTCGTCCGGACCGGTCGTTGTCGGCTCGAATGGGACCTGCACAATTGCAAACCGGCTCGCCGTCGAGCCGCCACCCTGCGGGTCGCCGTTCGTATAGCAACTGGTAACGAGGTCTGGTCCCTGCTGGCAATACTCTGCCGGATTGTGCAGCGCAAAATTGATATTCGACGAGTTGCCGTCCGGCACGAACTGAATGCTGGTGTTGTTGCTCGCGCCCTGGACTGCGGGACGCATATACGCGGGCCAGCCGCTGAACTCGATGCGGTACGGTCCTGTGCCGCCGGCATTGAGGGTGTAACTCCCAATCGCCGGCGTATTCAGCGCGGTACACTCCGCTATCGGGTTTCCAGGACCGAGGCAGAGTGTGGCAAAGCTCACCGTAACACCCACTGCCGCGCCTGACGAGTCATAAGCAGTGACCGCAATGCCGCCGACGCCGGGTTCGTTTTCGTCACGCACACCATCACCATCGAAATCACGGAACACGTTGCCACTTATGACGCCAGCCGCCTGAACCCCGGCGGCCATTGGGAGAGCAGCCGCGATGAGCGCCATAATCAGCGCGCCGACCATCAGAGCCGGCGCGCGCCGTCCGGGGGGCAAAAAACGTTGCATGGTTCATCCTCCTGTGCGTTTACCGGGAGCGCGCGCGAACAGCCGGGGTTCGCGCATCAAATGGGAACGGATCGGCGAATGCGGGGTTGCGTAGCGACTCTTCGTCGGTCAGCGCCTCGAGAAATGCGATCAGGTCGTGGCGTTCATCGTCGCTCAACACAAACCCGGCGATCAGCGGGTGACGCGCGGCGATGCGCTCTGGTTCAGCGCCGCCGCCCTGACGCCCGCCTGATTCGTAGAAGCGAAGAACTGCATCGAGCGTGGGCAGACTTCCGTCGTGCATATAGGGCGCCGTCACCGCCACGTTCCGCAACGGCGGCACGCGGAACCGGTAGGCATCCGCCAGGTTCCCCGTCTGCTCCGCCAGACCGCGATCCGGGCTGCGACCGGCGCCTGTGGCGACATATGTCAGATCAGACCAGCGTGGCGGCGTGGCGCGCTCCGGCGGCGCAATGTCAACATGGCAATGACCGCACGCCAGCCCTGGCGAAAAGAAGAGCGCCAGACCGCGTTTCGCGCTGTCGCTCAGCGCCGTGTCCTCGCCGTGGTAGACATATCGGTCGTAAGGCGTGTTACGCGCAGCCAGCGAACGAACAAAGGCTGCCAGCGCGTCGGTAATGCGTTGCCAGGTCCATGGATCGGCATCCGCAGGAAACGCCGCAGCAAATTGATGAAGATACGCCGGATCGGTTCGTAGCCGGTCAATCGCCATGGTTTCGTATCCTGCAACGCCCATCTCTGGCGGGTCGGCGGTAAAAAGTGCGCGCGCTATTTGTTGCTCCAGCCGCCGAATATCGGCATTCGCCCAGGTCAACACAGATAGTTCACCGCTGTTGAACAGCCCTGGCGTATTCCGCCGCAACGGGACGCCGGTCGCGCCGGTTGGAACAACCCGTCCGTCACTGAACCCCAGTTCCTGGCGATGACACGTAGCGCACGCAATCTGCCCGTTGGCTGACAGGCGCTGGTCATAAAACAACCGGCGACCCAATTCGATCATCGCCTGCGGCGACTTGCCGGGCGCTAGCGTTTCGGCAGCAGGAACAAACCCTCGCACCACGGTGACGAGCGCCACAATGAATAGGGCGATGCCCAAGAGAAAAGCCAGGCGCATTGCAGCCTTTCTGAAAGTGCTTGAACCTTACATTGTAGTGAGCGTGGGCTGAGCCTGTCGAAGCCCACGCCAATCACCACGTCGTTTTGCCCAAAAAGAGCGCCGCCACCCCTCGGCGTCTGTAAAACGCCGCTGATTGCTTTAGCCATGCGCCAGCGTTGCTACGACGTATGTGCATTTATGTATGGCTGGTCGTACTATCCTATCACGTGGAACGAGACAGATCAACTGTCAAAATCGTCAAAAAAGCGCTGCGTGTCTGACAGTTTTGTTCCTTATTCCGAAACGCTTGTAGGAAGATCAATCTAAACCCGGACACCCACGCTTGCACCTGTGGAACGGTTGGCGTTGGCTGAGCCTGTCGAAGCCACCGCCGATCACGAGATTGTCTCATATCCGGTTGATCTTCCTGTTAGGGTATACTTGTTGCACAGCAGTTTCAGCATGAAAGGCACACCTATGCGACTCGAACACATCGCCCTGAACGTTGCGGACCCCGATGCCATGGCGCAGTGGTACGTCACGCATCTGGGGATGCACATTGTGCGTCATATTCCGACGCCCAACGCAATCTATTTTCTGTCCGACTCGGCGCAGCGCAGCGTGATCGAGATCTACCGCAACCCTGCCGCTCCCATTCCCGACTACGCCTCCCTGTCGCCGCTAGCGCTGCACCTGGCATTCAACACAGATGACATGGAAGGCGATATTGCGCGGTTGGTCGCTGCGGGCGCAACCCACGTCTCACCCATCGAAACGACGCCCTCCAACGACCGGCTGACATTCCTGCGCGATCCGTGGCACGTTGCGATTCAACTGGCGCAGCGGAATACGCCGCTCCTGCAACCGGCGCCGTAACCGTCATACCAGGAACGATCGCCAATGCCGCGACGACAACCGCAGAAACGACACCGGCTGCCGCCGGTCGAAGGCTTTGCGCGCCGGGCGCTGGCACTGCGCGCGATGCTCAACGACGACAGCGCCAGCGCTGGCGATCAGGCGCTCAAATTGCTCGAAGAGTATCTCGAACGCCTGGCGTATGGCTACGGCTATGTCGGCGACGGTAGTCTGGGGCGCTACGCAAACTTTCTCCGGGGACGAAATGCGCTCGATGAGGATATTATCGAGCGTATCGACGCCTACACCCAGGTGCGCAACTGTCTGGCGCATTCGTATGGGTTGCAGACTTCGCCTGACCTTGCCGCTGAACTGGTCGAGTTCATCGAGTTGCTCCTCAAGCGTGGCGCTCCGACAGCGGAAGATTTGATGACCCACGCCGTTCGCACCGTCGATTTGGGGGCGTCGCTGGCGCATGTACGCGACCTGATGATCCGCGACGGCTATGGGCGGTTGCCGGTACTGCGCGATGATCGCCGGATAGTCGGATTGCTGACGGAGCGCGACCTGGTTGCCGCCCAGGCGCTTGCTGAGCGGGCGCATCGGCGTTTCGACGAACTGACAGTTGCCGATGTGCTGCCGCCGGACGTCGTGATCGCGTTGTGTGCGTGGCGCCCGACACGTCGCGCGAGGAGGTGGCGGAAGCGTTGACGCGCGGCGGAGTGATTGCCTGTCTGGTGACGCCGGACGGTTCGTCCGATGCCGCGCTGCTCGGCATCATCACCCATGCAGATTTGCTTTATCGGATGTAGGGACGCTTTCAGGGAAGGGAACCCAGGAGTCGCGCTCGGCGTCGTAGCCGTATCGCAGCACGACCTGTTGCTGCTCGGAGACGGCGCGCAGGTTGAACGCAAACGGCACGACGAAGAGGGTCATGTTCGTCTGATCGAAACTGATCCGCCGCACCCGCGGTTCGGCGAAATGCGCCAGACGCTCGTCGATTTGCAGGTCGATCCGGAACTCGCCGGTGGCGTGGCCTTCGGCGTCCAGCGCCACTGAGCCGACTTCGGCGCTGCGCGCCAGCCCGACGTAGAGCCGCTTCCCGGCGCGCCCCTGAAACACTGCCAGCCCGATGGCATCGATACCGATCATTTCATCGCTGATCGCCCCGCTCGCCAGATCAACCCGCACGATCCGCCCCTGTTCCGCCTGCCGCGTCGAACCGGCGACGGTACTGACATACAGCGCGTGGGTATCACAGTCGTAGGTCATCCCCAGGATACCGAACGGATTGTCGCTCGAACCTGCCACGCCCGGCAGCGTGACAAACGGTTGCAATTCCGCAGTCTCGCTATCGATCCGATAGACGACGTTCAGGCTGCCGGGCGGATTGTCACTGACAGCGGTGCGCGGCACAGCCGCAGTATAGACATGCCCGTCACGGTCGATGACGAACGGTCCCAGCGTGCCGGCGTCGTCCCACGACGGTTCCTGGTGAATGTCGCGCTGCGCCGGGTCGGCAGTGACCGGCACGCGCCCATCGAAGATGACCAGCCCTTTGTACATGCGCTCACTGGTGCTGATGCCGAGCCGGTCGGCATACCCCAGCCGCGCGGCGAAACGCGGGATGCCCCGGCAGCCGGTGACGCCGCCGATGACGGCTGGTGAGCGTGTGGTCGATGGCGCGATCGGCACGGCGTTCTCTGCGCTGCGCGTCACCCACCATCCGACACTGGCGATCGCCAGCAATGCGACAACCCCTGCGACAAGCAACAGAAAGCCGCGTCCGGCGGAAGGCGGCGAGGCGGCGGGGCGCCTCGTTCCAGATGTGGCAGTGCGGCGGCGTTTCCCCATCATCCGCCTCCCAACGGCACAAACAGCGGTCCGGCGGCGCAGGGCCAGATGCGCGGCGTGAAGATGCCTTCGCTCAGAACAGAATCCGCCCAGCAGTATTCGGCGCCGGGCGTATCCGAGTTTTTCAGTTGCGGCACGTACCAGAGGACGAGCGGCGCCCGCTTGAGCGACTCCGGCGGCGCCAGGAAACGCTCCGGTCCCTGGCGTTCATCGGTATTGCAGCAGTCGCCGAGCGTCGGCAGGTCGCTTTCGCCCTCATCGCGGTCGGCATCGCCGCGCACGGCGTACAGGTAGGCGTTGTCGCCGCGCCCGCCATCGCCGAACTGCCCTCGCCCCGGCGCAATGTACCATCCGCGCCGGGCGACGTTCACAATCCGATATTGAAATCCCTCCGGCGTGTACGGCGTCGCATCGCGTTGCACCTGCCATCCCTCGGTGGTCCAGTCGCGCCAGCCGGCGCCATCCCATTCGGAAAAGGTGTACTGGTCGTCTGCCAGAGCAATGCGCATTACCGGACGATACATCCCATCGTTGCCGCAGCCACGCCCTTCGCTCACGAACACGACGCGAAAACTGCCGTCCTGGTAGAACTCATAGCGCTGGCGATACGCATAGTTGCACGGCGTGGGCCAGAACTCGCTGCGGAAACGTTGCACCAGCGCGAACCCCGCAACGCCGCCTGGGGAACGAATCTCTTCGACCTGCGGACCATCCCACGCGACGACCGCCGCCGCCGAAAATGCCGGGCATCCCAGCGCATCGCTGTAGCCGAACCCTTCCTGCTGCGAATAACTGATGTGGACATCGACCAGTTTGGCGCTGCGCAACACCGGACTGTCGTTGAAGCGCACATCTTCGATGCGCAGCCCGTCGGTGCTGGTCAGCAGATAGCGCAACGACCAGCCATCGCGCTGCAGGTCGGTCTTTTGATCGCAGAAGCGCGCCGTCACCACATCGTCCTGGAGGCGTTGTTCGGTGACCGGACGACGACTCGACGCGCCCAGGTCGGTCCAGCGCAGCCCGATAATCGTATAGTCGACCAGATCGACGATCACCCACAGCGCGCGGTCGCCCCAGACGAAGATCGGCGCGGTGCAGAGGTGGCGCGAGCGTTCGCAGGCGGTCGCCTGGAACTGCACCTTCATCTGCGGCTGCTGGATCATGCGCTCGTCTGGCGGCAGATCGAGTTCTTCGCGCACCTCAGGGGCTGCCAGCGCAATCTGCGCCGCGAGATCGAGCAGGTGGCGCGGCACGACCGTCGGCTGCGTGTCGTCGAGCGTCGCCACGCGATAGACGCGCTGCGCCTGCGGCTCGACGATCACAATCACCGTGCGGTTGCGTGCATAGTCGTAGAGTTCGACGCGATAGCAGGCGCGGTTGCGGCACGCATCACCCGCCAGGGCGTCATCCGCCGGACCGAGCGGATAGATGCCGAACACCTCAGCGCGCACCAGGCGACCGTCGGCGGTGGAAAGCGCCTGGCGCACCCGCTCGTCGGCGACGGCGAGTTGCCATGCCGCCTGTTGTGCCGCATCGAGACCTTCGAGCAGCATTAGCGGTTCACCGCGCCCAAGCGCCTGTTCGACCTGCGCCAGGCGCGCTGCCAGGAGCGGCGCCGCGTCCGGCGGCGGCGTGGTACGTGGCGCCAGGCGTCCCGGATCGGCGGGCGGCGTGATTGGACGGACGACCGGCGTGCGGACGTTCGTAGATGTGGGTGAAGGCGGCGTAGCGGGCTGGCTGCACGCCGCGAGAAGAACAATAATGAAGAGTGCAGGAAGGGATTGTCTCATCAGGAAACCGTCAGCATGCACACCTGGCGTCGCGTGTTCCATGGTACCACGAGTTGTGGCGGGGTGGAGCACGGAAGGCTCATTGAACGTCGGGTAGGCGAAGGCAATGCCTTCGCCTGCCCAATTGACTTCTTCGGACACGCTCACAGATGGAGCGTTGTGCAGGTGAGAGGTGGGATGGACCAGAACGCCGCTGCGCCTGTACGCACATCGCAACGCTGTTCGCCTCTCGTCTCTCTCCCCGGAGAAGAGAATGATAACCACATTTATACAATCTTGATAAAAGATTATTCATCTTATCAATATGTAAAACGAATACAGAATGTTTTTCTTGCAAAAACGGCAAAAATATCCCTGGTTCTCTGACATTATGTTCATTAATTCAGGAGTCGAGCGTATACAAAACGCATACAAAGGCGCATAAACGCACCACGTATCGCTACAGCGCTCCTTATTTTGACCGGGATTTCACACATCGATGACTTCAGATGACAAAAACTTCACGATTGGAGTGAGATGCCGCAAGAGGTTCTTTATCTTCTCCTGCTACAGTGATACACAAAGACCTACAACGCTCTTCCCACATCGAGCACGACATCATTCCCTCTCTCGGTACATCTATCACATACCAGCCAGGCATCCAGCGCAGGCGATTGTGCGACTAAAGGATCGACAAGGGATCGTGCGATCCTGGGGGTTACTGTTGTCTGGTTTATGCACTATTCCCTCGTCACTGCGCAGAACGGGGCAAGGGCATCATGCTGACGTTCACCCGTCAGTAATATGTGATGCCAGCCCTGATAGCAGCGTCGAGTTGGGAGGAGAGCGGCAATGGATGGACGATTTGTGCGGCGGCTGCTGCGACGGCAGTGGCGCGCCGTTGTTGCAGGCGGCGGACTCGTCGGGCTGCTTGCGCTGATCATCAGTGTGCTTCAGACGCCCGTGTATCAGGCATCAACCACGTTGCTGGTCAATCAGGGACGAGGAGTCGCGGCGCCGACCTACGAGTCGGTGCTGATGAGCCAGCAATTGACGCGCACATACGCAGAACTTCTGAAGAAACGACCGCTGTACGAGATGGTCATCGCCAACCTCAAACTGGATGCGTCTCCCGACCATCTGATGCGGAATGTGCGGGTTTCGACCATTCGTGATACGCAACTCATTGTGGTGACGGCATATGATCGTTCGCCGCAACGCGCTGCCAGTATCGCCAATGAACTGGTGCGGCTCCTGCGTGAACAGGATCGTCAGTTACTGACGGGCGCGTATGTGAGTGGCGAGCGTGGATTGAGCGTCGTAGAGCCGGCCCAACCCGATCTGGTCCCGGCACGTCCGAAGGTAGTGCGCAACACGCTGCTGGGGCTGTTCTTCGGATTGCTCGGCATGGCCGGCGTCGCGCTGGTGCGCGAGTATGTCGATGAGTCGATCAAAGATGGCTACGAAGCCGCACAGGCGGTCGGCGCGCCTGTCCTGGCGGTCGTTGGCGCTCGAACAGCGGCGGGCAACGCGCAACGACAGGTGGTTGACGATGGAGATAGCGCAAACGCAGAATCCTACCGGATGCTTGCAGTGCGCACGCGCAGCGTCCTGGCTGACAACCCGGTGCGTTCGTTGCTGGTGACGAGTGCGGAACCGCTGGCAGACACCCAGGATGTCGCCGTGCATCTGGCTGTGGTCTACGCGCAGCTTGGTCAGCGCGTCGTGCTGGTCGACGGCAATCTGCGTCAGCCGGCGCTGCACTCCTGGTTCGATCTGCATGGGGACGCCGGTTTGCATGATGTGCTCACATGCGCCCAAAACCTGCCCGTCTATCGTTACCTGCAACCGACGTCGGTCGCTCATGTGATGCTGCTCCCTGGCGGCAAACCGGCAATGCATCCCCTGACCCTCGTCAATACGCCGCGCCTGAGCGAGAGCATCAGCGCACTGTGCCAGCATGCCGACCTGATTATCGTTGCTGCTCCGACGCTGCTGAACGCTGCGGAGACCCTGATCCTGGCGCAGCGGACAGACGCGACGCTCCTTGTAGTGCGTGCTGAGACGACCGCCCGCACCGCTGCTGCCGCAGCACGCGCCATCCTGGAACAGTCACACGTCTGGCTGGCCGGTGTCGTATTGACCGGCGCGCCAGACGATGATCGCACCTCGTTCGCGCGTGTTCCTGCGCCCAAGGCGACGTTGTCGGCGGTATCCAGGAAACGTCGGCGTCTGGCGCTGACCAACGGTGAAGAAGAACGTTATCGCCTCTCGATACCGGCAGCATCGACTGTTTCATCCCGACCCTCCGACCAGTAACCCGTTGCGGATGTCACCGAAGAGTTGACATTAGAGACATCGGCGTCAGATCGAAGGTACGTCTTCGACTCACCCAGAGGGAGGTGGAAGATGTCTGTTCCTGTGCACAAAATCGTCATCGGCGCGCTGGCAGCGATTCTTCTGACAGGCGGCGCGTTGATGGCATACCATCGTGTCGCTCCGCCATTGACCGCAGAGGCGTCAACGGAGAGCGCAGCGCCGCCAGTTGCCGCACCGGCGACGCAACCGATTCTTGCGAACGGCATTGTAGCGCCTGCCAGCCACGTTGATCTCCGTTTCGCAATTGGCGGAATTGTGCGTGAGGTGCTGGTGCGCGAAGGCGATGTGGTCAAGGCTGGCGATCCCTTGTTGCACCTGGATACGAGTGAACTGGATCTGCGCGTTGCGCAGGCGCGCGCCCAACTGGCAGCGGCGCAGGCAAGTTATGAACTGTTGATGAGCACCGCCATGCCTGCCGACATTCAGCGCGCGCAGGCGAACCTGGCGCGCGCGCAGGCGCGATTGCGTGAAGTGAGCGGCGCCGTGACCCCGCACGCCAGAGCGGCAGCGCAGGCGCGCCTCGAAGCGGCGCGCGCCGCGCTTGCGCGCCTGGAAGCGGGACCCAATCCGGCAGAAGTGCGCGCATTGCGCGCCGAACTGCGCCAGGCGGAAGCGGATCTCCAGGCGACCCGCGATCGTCTGTCGCTCGAAAAGACGACGCTGCGCTTGCAGATGGAACAGGCCGCCAATCTGCTGCGCGACCGCCAAGCCGAGTATGCGCGCATTCGTGATGAAAACCAGGCGCGCACCGAACCGCTGACCGCCGAGCAGCGCACCCGGGAGACCACCGCGCGACTGGCAATGGACAGCGCCGAGAAAGCGCTCGAACAGACGCGGGTAGCGTATGAGACGGCGCTACAGGCGGAGCGCACCGGCATTGCCGCCGCAGAAGCGCGCGTTGATGCCGCCAAAGCGCGGCTTGAGCGCGCACTCACCGGCGCCGACCCGGATCAACTCGCTGCGGCGCGCGCTGCCGTCGCACAGGCGGAGGATGACCTGGCGCGCCTCCAGGGTGAACAGCGCGCCGGCGCCATCGAGTCGGCTCAGGCGGAGGTTGCGATCGCCGAAGCCGAACTGGAGCGATTGCTGGCGGGGGTGCGACCGGCGGAAGCCGCCATGGCGCGTGCGCGCATCGAAGAAGCGCAGACGGCGCTCGAACAGGCGGAACTCGCACTCGAACGCGCAATTCTGCGCGCGCCGATTGCAGGGGTCGTCGCATCGCTCAATGTCAAAGCCGGTGAAATCGCAGACCCGCAGCTTGTTGCAGTACGTCTGGCGGATGTGCGCACCTGGCGTATCGAAACCACCAACCTGAGTGAACTGAGTGTCACCCGCCTGCGCGCAGGCGATTCCGCGATCATCCGGCTCAGCTCACTGCCCGACCTCGAAATCCCTGGCAAAGTGACCGACATCAGGCTGCTGGGAACCGGTCAGGATGGCGATGTCACGCTGTATACCGTCATCATCACCCCGGATCGGATGGATACGCGTCTGCGCTGGAATATGACGGCGCAGGTGCAGATTACTCCCGGTCATTGAGTGTTGCCGAACAGAGGAGTGCGATCCGATGTCCAGATTGCGCCTGAAAGCGGGTATCCGGTGGATGCTGGGACTGTCGCTGATGCTGGTGTCGCTCTCCTTTTGCGGCTCTGGCAAACCGTTCTCATCAGAGTCCACAACACTGCCGGTGAGTATGCCTGGCGGGACAGCGGCAAGCGCGACGCCTGCTCCTGTCGTTCCGCCAACCACGACGCCGGCAGATGCCGCCGACTCTGCGACAGATGTCTCGGAACAGATCACGCTGCGCACACAGGACGGGCTGACACTCGTTTTTGATCGGCAGACGGGCAGGTTTGTGCGCCTGGACGTGCAGGATCGCACATTCCCGCTCGCCACAGGCGACGATCTGGCGGTGTATCTGTTCGATCCGCGCGGAAACCCGCTGTTGAACCCCCGGAGCGCCAGCATTGCGCACATCGAACGGACGGACAACAAACTCACCATAATCCGCGAAGATCGTGCCATGGGCGTCCAGACGACCGAACGATGGGTTGAGTATGCCAATCGCATCGATCTTGAGACCACAATCGTCAATACCATCCCTTCATTAACATCTCGCGCTATCGAGGCGTGTCTACAGATACCCATCGATTTGACCAACACATACTGGCGCCACCATTTCGATGCGCGGGAACGTATTGTTCCACGCAGTGAACCATATCAAACGACGCTTCAGAAACTGATTGATATCGGAACGTTCGATGATGGCAGTTTCCATCTCAAAACCGATCTGGACATCAATCTGAATGGTCTCAACCTGATAGGAGATGATCAGTTCGGGCTTGCGCTTTCAATTAACCCGGAACGCCCTGCAGCGTACTATGTGCGTTACGATACGCAGCGTCACTCCTACGATGCATGTTTCCATCTAGGCATTTACAACGAGCACATTCGCTTCCAAAACACGGTTTCCTTTGCGCTCTCGCTTTTTGTGCCGGATGAACCGGCTTGGGGACTGCGTTCGGCATATGCAAAATACGTGACCATCTACCCGCAGGCGCATGCAGGCAGGCTGCCGCGCAAAACAACCATGGTCGTGCTGGAGGAATACGACTACCGCGTCTTTCCCAACCCTTCCGATTACCGGATCGGCGCCGTCTGGGGACGGTACAAGGCGCAGAACCGCCGTTTCGGCGTCGATGACCTGGTCTACATCTGGCCCCATGGCTACTACGACCGCGGAATGCGCCTGAAAGCGTCGCCGTCGTCCGCCGGAAGCGTTCAAACGTGGGAAGCGGATATTGCCGCCTGTTTCGCGCTGTACGAAGACATCGAACGCGGACGGCAGCCGTTTGCTGAAACCTGCACCGGATCATATCCATTTGCGACCTGTACCAGGCAGCGAAGCAGCGGGCAGATGTATGGTCCGCTGCTCGAACGTCAGCAAGACAGCGGCTGGCGGCGCGTCGAAGCGTATCAGATGACCGTCAGCAACGGACCGAACTTCCTGATCGGCACATTTCACCTGCCTGCGCCATTTGCGGCATCGCTGCTGCAGGACGCCGACGGACGCTGGCTCAATGCAGTGAGTTTCGCCTCCATGCTCACGGAAGTTCCCTGGGAGCCGGGATTTCGCCGTTGCATCTTTGACGGCATCAACCCCGATCCCGGCATCGATGCGGCGCTGTCGAACGAACCGCGCACCACGCCTGCTCCCACGATGGTGCGCAATTTTGGCGAGTTGAATCTGGAAATCGTCAAGCGCGCCAATGGTCTCTACGGAGCGGCATATCTCGATACGCATCCAGAAGAAGGAACAACACTGTACCACGGCGTCGCTGTTGACACCGTCGGAGTGTACTTGCGCCCGGATTTCAATCCGCGCGCGCTGCGCGTCGCGTCGCTGCCGCTCAGTTACGACCGGGCGACCGGGCGGGTCGTGGCGCTCGAGCATCTGACGACGCTGGCGTTTCTCCGCGCATTGCGCGCCTCACTGCCATCCGATGCGCCCATTGCATCGAGCGGTGCGCCGATCGGTGGGATTTTGTACCAGGAAGCCGATTACATCGTCGAAGAGTTCGTCAAAATCGAACGCGCCGGACGACTGATTGATGAGTTGTATGACGAGACATTACCGAATAAAGTGCGTCTGATCAACCGGATCCGGATGGGAGCGAATAAGCGACCGATCACTTTTAGCGTCCGTTTTGAGCGCGCAACGGACGAAGACGCTTTTATCGATCAGATTCGACGCTATCTTCCTCTTTACACGGCAAAAGGCATCTATATCAATATTGATCGGTATGGCGCCAACCCAGAGCATTATTTCTGGAACGATCCCCCCAGTCAACGCGTCTTGAGGGAGTATCAACGCCACCTGCATCTGGTGCATACATTGAATGTCGCCGGCTGGCAACCTGTTCCATATGCGACTGCTGCCGATGGCATTCTGGTTGAGCGGTTCGGTAAAGATTATCTGACAATGTACAACACGGCTGAAACCTCGACTTCGACCAGATTAAACGTGAACTGGCGCGCCATTGGGTTTGATAAAGCGCCATACCGGATCATAGACGCAGAAACCGGCGCTGAACTTCCGTTCAACGTCTCAGGTGATTATCTGGTCCTTGATCCTTTGACAATTGATGGTCTCGCGGCGCGCATCGTCAGAATTGACCCGCCACGCTGGACGGTCCTGTTGCCGATGGTTGTTGCGATATAGGCGAATTATTCGCAGAAAACGGAACATATATGCCTGTAGATCGTTACAATCAGCCGTTCGCACGTCTCTCGTTGCGCGCCAATTTTTCCTGGACATTTGTCGGAAATGTGGTGTATGCCGCGTGTCAGTGGGGCATGCTCATGGCGCTGGCGAAACTTGGCTCACCGGCAATGGTTGGCATGTTTGCGCTCGGTCTGGCGATTACGGCGCCGGTGTTTATGTTCTCGAACCTGCACCTGCGCACTATTCAGGCGACGGATGCGCAGCAGCAGTATCAGTTTCGCGATTATCTCGGCGTTCGCCTGGCGACGACGACGCTGGCGTTGCTGGCGGTTGTGGTCATCACGCTGACCGTCGGGTACCCGTGGGAGACGGGCGCAGTGGTTGTTGCAATCGGATGCGCGAAGGCGTGCGAGTCGATCAGCGACATTTTCTACGGTCTGCTCCAGCGCCTCGAGCGCATGGACCGGATTGCTGTGGGGATGATGCTGAAAGGCGTTGTCTCACTGCTCGTGCTGGCAGTCGGCGTCTATCTGAGCGGATCGGTAGTGTGGGGTGTGGTCGGAATGACCGGCGCGTGGGCGGCGGTGCTGACGTTCTACGACGCGCCGCAGGGTTTGTACGCATTGCGGCGCTCTCCGGCGCGCCATACGTCGTCGGCGCTCCCCGAACGTATGGCAATCGCCGCGCGTCTGGCGTGGATGGCGCTACCGCTCGGCATCGGGATTTTGCTGGTGTCGCTCAGCACAGCAATTCCGCGCTACTTCGTCGAGCGGGTGCTGGGTGCGGCGAGTCTGGGCATCTTCGCCGCCATCGCCTACATTCAGGTAGCCGGCACGACGGTCATCAGCGCGCTCGCTGCGGCTGCCAATCCACGTCTGGCGCAGCACTACGCTCGTGGCGATGCACGTGCGTTTCGCGCCCTGCTGCACAAACTCGTGGCCATTGCGCTGACGCTGGGCGGCGCCGGCGCGCTGGTCGCATGGCTGATTGGCGGCTGGATTCTGACCCTGATCTATGGACCAGAGTACGGCGCGCACAACCATATCTTCGTGCTGGTCATGATTGCAGCCGGTATCGGCTACGTCGGCTGGTTCGTCGGCGATGCGATGACGGCGGTACGGTGTTTGCGTGCACAGGCGCTGCTCTTTCTGACAATGACAATCGCAACAATCGGCGCCTGCGCCTGGCTGATCCCGCCGTTCGGTCTGACCGGCGCGGCGCTGGCGACTATGGTCACATCGGTGATCCATGCTGCTGGCGGCTGGCTCATCGTTGAGCACACATTGCGCGCGCTGCCGTCAACGAGAGCAACGGCGGACGCGGACGAAGCGACGTTGACAAGGCGTGTTTCCTTCAACCGATGAGATGGTGAGCATGACCATGACCGTGATGAGATCCAACCTGAGAGTGCAACATCGCGCAGGGGCGATGTCGGGGCGCGACATCGAGAGCCTGGTCTTGTCCGTGTACGCCTGCGCGTTGACGCTGACCGTCTTCGTGGCGCTGTCGGATCAATTCTGGCACTGGTTCGTCGTGCCGGTTGCGATGTCGGGCATCCTTATCGGCATCGATGCCGTGGATTGGATGCGGGGGCGGGTTGACCTGTTCGATCCAATCGGTCTTTCCGGCGCATTCGGCTGGTTTTTCTTCTTCTTTGCGCCGTTGCTGACTGTCGCCACCGGCTACTGGCTGATCTACGTCGAACCTCCCGCCGAACGACGCGACTGGCTGGGCTGGATGGCGCTCCTGAATCTGCTGGGATTGATCGTCTATCGCGGCGTGCGCCTGATCTACTTCCAGCGGGAACGGCGGATTGCGACGTTCTGGAATATTGATCGCAAACGATTTTATGTCCTGGGCGCTGCGGCGCTCGTCGTGACCGCTTTCCTGCAAATCTACGTCTATAGCAGCCTGGGAGGCATTCAGGGGTTCATCGTAGCAGCCACTGATCAGCGCGCCATCCGCCAGAATCTTCAGGGTTTCGGGCAAGTGTTCATGATCTCAGAGAGTTTTCCGATTATTGCGCTGATGATGTTTGTCGTGTATGCAAGCAACCAGAAGTCGCCGTCATATCGTTCATGGCTGGTCCTTGGAATTGTACTGCTGATCTACTTTGCACTGAAGATTTTCTTTGGAGGGTTACGTGGAAGTCGCAATAACACAATCTGGGGGTTATTTTGGGCAATGGGACTTATTCACTTCTGGATTCGACCAATAACGCGCAAAGTCGTGCTCATCGGATGGATCTTTCTGATTGCATTTATGTATGTCTATGGGTTTTATAAGAATGCCGGTCTTGACGTGATGCGTCTGATCGAAGATCCGACCGCACGTGTCGAACTGGAGCGCGAAACTCGTCGTGATCTTCCCACGTTGCTGCTCGGCGATCTAGGGCGCAGCGATGTGCAGGCATTCCTGCTCTATCAACTGGCGCGCCCCGATAGCGACTATGAGTATGCCCTTGGGCGCACCTATGTTTCCGCATTTGCGGTACTCATCCCGCGATCATTGATCGAACGCATGCCAAGTAAGACGCTGGAAGGCACCGAGGCACTGTATGGCAAAGGTTCGTACATTCCGATCGATTTTGAGGCGTCACAACTCTATGGTATTGCCGGTGAAGCGATGCTCAACTTCGGCTTTCTTGCCGCACCGGTGTCGTTCATCATCTTTGGGCTGGCGAACTGTTCGGTGCGACGCTGGCTCTCAGGGTTGGCGCCGGGTGATGCGCGGTTGCTCTTCTTTCCGTTTCTGTCACTCTTCTGCTTCTATATGCTCGCCTGCGACCTGGAAAATATTGTGTTCGACGTCATCAAGAACGTGGCGACGCCGCTTGCCATAACCGTGCTGTCGTTGTCGTCAGTTTCGCGCCTGCCCGCTTCCGGGCAATAGACTGGAGCAAGAGGAACATATGCGCGTTATCGTGTCGCTCGAACACCACTTTGATCGCACGCCAGACGGCGTGGTATGGACGCAGACGCAGTTTCCCTATCGCTTCTGGCAGCGCTATCTGGAGGTCTTCGATCAGGTGCGTGTCGTCGCGCGGGTGCGCAACGCGCCACGGGCAGCGCCCGACTGGCAGCGCGCCGATGGTCGGCATGTCTCCTTTGCCGCAATCCCGGAGTATCTGGGCCCGCGTCAGTATCTGATGCGCTTCCGGCAGATACGCGCAGCGGCACGCAGTGCGATAGGCGCGGATGATGCGGTCATTCTGCGCGTCAGTTCGCAGATCGCCAGCCTGCTCTATCCCTTGCTGCGGCGTGACGGTCGTCCGTATGGCGTCGAGGTGGTCAGCGACCCCTACGATGTATTTGCGCCTGGTTCGGTTCGGCACCCGTTGCGCCCGTTCTTCCGCTGGCTCTTTCCACGCCGGCTACGGCAGCACTGCGCCGGTGCGGTCGCCGCGTGCTATGTCACCGAACAGGCGTTACAGCGACGATACCCATGCCCGTCATTTTCGGTGGCGGCGTCGGATGTGGAACTGCCCGATGAGGCAATCGTTCCGGCGCCGCGTTCGTTGCGCGCTTCTGGCGCCGCCTGTCGCCTGATCTTCGTTGGGACGCTGGGGCAGTTGTACAAGGCGCCGGATGTGTTGATCGACGCCGTTGCGCTGTGCGTGCGCGACGGCGTTGATCTGACGCTTACTCTGCTCGGCGATGGCAAACATCGTGTGGAGCTGGAAGCGCGCGCCCACGCGCTGGGCATTGCAGACCGGGTGACCTTTCGCGGACAGGTGACGGCCGGCGCGGCGGTGCGCGCCGAACTCGACGCGGCGGACCTGTTCGTCCTGCCGTCGCGTCAGGAAGGCATGCCACGCGCCATGATCGAGGCGATGGCGCGCGCGCTTCCATGCATTGGCTCGACGGTCGGCGGCATCCCCGAACTGTTGCCGCCGGAAGACCTTGCGCCCCCCGGCGATGTCGCTGCACTGGCACAGGTCATCCGCGAGATGGTCGCCAGCCCGGAGCGGATGGCGCACGCCTCGGCGCGCAACCTCGAACGCGCACGGGCATTCGCCGAGTCGCGGTTGCGCGCGCAACGACTGGCGTTCTTCCAGCGTGTGCGTGAGCAGACCGAAGCCTGGATCGCTCATCGCCGCGCATCGACCGGATGGCAGGCGCGGCGTCGCGCGCTGCCGTAATGCGCACGTTGATATTCATCACACAAGGTGACCTATGCCACGTCTCTTGATAGTGACAACTGTTCCGGCAACGCTCTCAGCATTTCTGCTGCCATTTGCGCGACACTACCGCGCCTGCGGCTGGCGGGTCGATGCCATGACGCGCAATGAAACGATCGACGCTGAGACGCGCACAGCGTTCGATCACATCTGGACGCTTCCCTGGTCGCGCCAGCCATTCAGCCCGGTGAACCTGATCGGAACGCCGCGCCGCATCCGACGCATCGTCGAGGGTGAGCAGTACGACATCGTCCACGTGCATACCGCAGTCGCAGCGTTTGTCACGCGCTATGCGCTGCGCACCGTCCGTCGGCGCACCGGCGTTCGGGTGATCTACACGGCACACGGCTTCAACTTCGACCGGGGGATGCCATGGCACAAGAATCTTGCCTTCCTGGCGCTGGAAAAATGCGCAAGCGCCTGGATGGACTACCAGGTGGTGATCAACCGCACCGATGAACAGGCGGCTCTTCGCTACCGTCTCGCACCGCCGGAGCGCGTCTGGTATATGCCCGGCATTGGCGTTGATCTCACCCGCTACTGTCCCGATGGCGTCGCCGAGACGGATGTGGCGGCGCTGCGCCAGCGCCTGGGTATCGCGCCCAACGAGGCGCTGTTCCTGATGATTGCCGAGTTCATCCCGCGCAAGCGTCACACCGATGCGTTGCGTGCATTTGCGCAGCTGGGGCGGCAAGACGCCCATCTGGCGCTGGCGGGAGACGGACCGCTGCTGGACCCGATGCGGCGCCTGGCGAACGACCTGGGGATTGCCGAACGAACCCATTTCCTCGGCTACCGACGGGATATTCCGGCGTTGTTGCGGGCGGCGACGGCGCTCGTGCTGCCATCGCAGCAGGAGGGATTGCCTCGCAGCATTCTGGAGGCGCTGGCGCTTGGCGTGCCGGTGATCGGTTCTGACATTCGCGGCGTGCGCGATCTGCTGGCGGATGGCGCCGGTCTGCTTGTGCCGGTTGGCGACGTTGCACGGCTGGCGCGCGCGATGAGACGACTTATCGATGAAAAAGCAGCAGCGCGCGCAATGGCGCAACGTGGATTGGAGCAGGTGAAGCGGTACGACTTGCAGCGCATCATTGCGCTGCACGACCAGTTATATGCGGCGGCGTTGAGCGAGCGACATGCCCTGACGCCAACAGTCTAGAGGAGGACCGCTGATGTATCGCAGATACGGCAAACGCGCATTGGACCTGATTCTCGTGGTTCCGGCATTGATCCTGCTCGCGCCGGCAATGGCAATCCTTGCCCTGCTGATCCGGCTCAGGATGGGATCGCCGGTGTTGTTTGTCCAGGAGCGGGCCGGAAAGGACGGGAAGCCATTCAGGCTCTATAAGTTTCGCAGCATGACCAATGCGCGCGATGCGCAGGGCAACCTGCTGCCCGACGAGCAACGCCTGACGCCGTTCGGCAAATTCCTGCGCAGCGCCAGTTTGGATGAACTGCCGCAGTTGTTCAACGTCCTGCGCGGCGAGATGAGCCTGGTCGGACCGCGACCGCTGCTGATGAGATATATCGACCGGTATACGCCAGAGCAGCGCCGACGTCTCGATGCGCTGCCTGGCGTCACATGCCAGGCAGTGCTTCACGGGCGCAGTAATCAGACGTGGGACGAAATCCTGGCGCACGATGTCTGGTATGTCGATCATATCAGCCTCTGGACCGATCTGCGCATCCTGGTTGGCACGGTGCGGGTGGTGCTGACCCGCGAGGGGGTCGAGCGCAGCGCAAATGGGCAGGTTCCCGAATTTCTTGGTGTGCTGGCTCAAACGCAGGGCGCCGCTCCTGAAGCGCGCCGCGTCGGGCAATCATAGGGACGTGAGGTGGGTATGCGTATCACGCTCATCCGGTCTGCTCAGGAATCTGAAGCAGTGTTCGATGCAGTCGAACGTCTGTTTTGCAGCACGTTTGGTTATCGCCCGGACAGGAGTGCATGGTCGCAATTCTACTTCGCCAATCCGTATGGCGATGCCATTGTGGCATTGGGCTGGAACAGCGATCAACTGGTCGGGCATCACGCCCTCGTGCCGCATGTGCTGACGGACAGCAATGGGCAGTGCTACCGGTATTACCTGGCGATGAGTCTCATGCTCCACCCGGATCATCGCGGCTTTCCCGCCTTTTATCGGCTGGTCGCGGCGACGACCGAGGCGGCGCGGGCGGAGGGTGCGCCGTTTATTCTCGGGTTTCCGAACAAGAACTCGTATGCGCTCTTTCAACGCGCGTTCGGATGGAAGACGTTGATCGAAACCGAGTTGTACAACTGGCGCCCGACAGCGCTGGTCGATCCACCGCACAGCATCGTTGCATTGCCGCATCTGCGCCTGACCGATGAGATAGGACCGCCACGCGATGAGACATACCGACAGTGGCGCAGCCTGACGCGCCCCTACCACGCCGAACTGGTCAACAGGCGGCTTGCCGTCATCTACAAAATCGAGCGCAACGACACGCTCACCGTGCTCGACATCCTGACCGATTGCCCAGAGGCGGCAGCGAACGACCTGGGGGCATTGGCAGCATATGCGGGCGTACAACAGGTGCGTATCACCGGTGTGCACGCCCGGATGATCGGTCTCGAACCGGCGGGTATGGAGCGCCACACCGATTACCGCTTGCGCATGTGCTATGCGCCGTTGACGGATCACCCGCCGTCGATGCGTTTCAGTCTACTCTTGAGCGATGTGTTCTGAAAGGGAGAAAAGGAGTTCCGGTATGAATGTTCTGGTGGTGGCGGCGCATCCTGACGACGAAGTGCTTGGATGTGGCGGGGTTACGGCGCGTCACGTCGCGCAGGGCGACTCGGTCTACGCACTGATCGCCACTCGCGGCATGCCGGACATGTTTCCGCCGGAGCGGGACGAAGCGGATCGCCAGGATTCGCGGACAGCGCATCAACTGCTTGGCGGTTCGGACATCTTCTTCCTCGACTTTCCTGCGCCACAACTGGATATGGTGCCAGGGCACAAACTGGCGGACGCGATCCGCGAGGTGATCTTCGCTGTGCGCGCCGACGTGGTCTATGCGCCGTTTGGCGGCGATCTGCACGGCGATCACAAAGCCGTCTATCTGGCAACGCTGGTCGCGGCGCGCCCGATCAATGGGTGCCCGGCGCGGCGGCTGCTCTGCTACGAAACCCTCTCTGAGACCGATTGGGCGTCGCCAATCGAGGAGAGCGCCTTCAAGCCCACCGTTTTTGTGGACATCAGTGATGTGCTGGAGCGTAAATTGCAGGCGCTTGCCTGCTTTCGCAACGAACTCAAACAGCCGCCGCATCCCCGCTCGTTGCGTGCGGTCGAGGCGCTGGCGCGGGTGCGCGGCAGCACCGCCGGTCTGATGGCGGCAGAGGCGTTCATGCTGGTTCGCGAGATTATCAGTTGAAGGAGGACCTCAAACATGCAGGTCACTGCACTGGACGTTCCATCTCAGATTCGCCACTACATTACGCACAACCTTTTGTTCGGCGACGAGGGCTTGGTCTACGCTGACGACGACTCGTTCCTCGAGCGGGGTATTGTGGACTCGCTCGGCGTCATTGAACTGGTCTCGTTTATTGAAGCGCAATTCGGCATCAGTGTCGCCGATCACGAATTGACCCCCGAGAACTTCGATTCGGTGACGAAACTCTCGGAGTATGTGGCGCGCAAACTTGCGAACAACGCGCATGAAACCGTCGCAGTCCAGGCGCCGCTCTCCTCGATTGCCCTGGGAGGAACATGATGCTGGTTCACGATTTTCTGACCAACAGCGCCACGCGCCTGCCGGAAAAGGTGGCGCTCGTCTGCGACGGTAAACGGTTGACCTACCGCGACCTCGATCAGATGACGAATCGCCTGGCGCGTGCGCTGGTCGAGCATGGCATCCGACGCGGCGATCGGGTGGCGATCTTTGCGCCCAACTCGGTCGAGGCGGTCGTTGGGATTTTCGCCGCGCTCAAGGCAGGTGGCGTGTTCGTGGTCATCAACCATACGACCAAGCAGGATAAACTGATCGCCATTCTGAACAACTGCCGCGCATCGGCAATCATCGTTGACGCCCAGATCAGAGACGTCCAACTGTCGGCATTGCTGCACAACGTGCCATCACTCCGGGTTGGCGTGCTGGGCAATCAGCGCACCAGCGCTCGTCTGTCGCATCCCCGTTTTATCGACTTCGATGAGGTGCAGGCGCAGTACGATGCAACGCCTCTGCCGCGCGTCAACATCGATCTCGACCTGGCGTGCCTGATCTACACCTCGGGCAGCACCGGCGAGCCGAAGGGCGTGATGAGCGATCACAGCAACGTCGTCTTCGCCAGCGGGTCGATCATCGAGTACCTGCAAAATGTCGAAGATGATGTCGTCATCAACATGCTGCCGCTCTCCTTCGATTACGGTCTCTACCAGTTGCTGATGACCGTCCGTTTTGGCGGCAGGCTGGCGCTCGAACGCTCGTTTGCCTATCCGGCGGCGATCCTCAAGCGCGTCGAGGAAGAGCGGGTCACCGGTTTCCCTGGCGTGCCGACGATCTACGCGGTTCTCTTGCAGATGGACCTGAGCCAGTACGATCTGGCGAGCATCCGGTACCTGACGAACACCGCAGCCGCGTTGCCGCCGAGCCATCTGCTGGAATTGCGCCGGAAGTTCCCGTGGGCGCGCATCTACTCGATGTACGGTCTGACCGAAACCAAGCGCACCCTCTATCTGCCGCCGGAAGAACTGGAGCGACGCCCCGGCTCGGTGGGCATCGCCATTCCCGGCACCGAAGTCTGGCTGGAAGACGAACAGGGCAACCGGGTGGCGCCCGGCGAAGTCGGCGAACTGGTGGTGCGCGGGCGACACGTTATGCGCGGCTACTGGGAGGCGCCGGAAGCAACCGCACAGCGATACCGTCCCGGTCCATTGCCGGGGGAGCGCGTGTGCTACACCGGCGACCTGTTCCGCATGGACGAGGAAGGCTTCCTGTACTTCGTCGGGCGCAAGGACGACATCATCAAGAGTCGCGGCGAGAAAGTCGCCCCCAAAGAAGTCGAGAACGTCATCTATGAACTGCCGGGAGTGGCGGCAGTCGCCGTCGTCGGCGTGCCCGACCCGATACTGGGGCAGGCAATCAAGGCATTTGTGGTGACCAAAAACGCAGATCTGACCGCAAAGCAGATTCTGGCGCATTGCCGGGCGCGATTGGAAGATTTCATGGTCCCGCAGTACGTGGAATTCCGCGACGAATTGCCGGTCAATGCATCGGGGAAAATCGCCCGCCGCGAATTGGCCGGACCGTAGGCGCATCGGCGGGGTAAAACGAGGTTGGTATGGGTCGGTATGGGTTGGTATGGATCGGGGTCGGTGGGACGGGGCGGCGCGGCATGGAATGTCGCGGCGGCGCGGACGGAATGTCGCCGCAAGGCGGCGCAGAGGCGACGCGGCGTCGGGACGGGTCTGAGACCCGCCCCTACACGGACCCGCCCCGACGCCCCGACGCCCCGACCATCGTCCATCGTCCCATCGCCCGTCGCCTGCCGCCCCGGGAACACCAACCCGACCCGGCGACATATCGTAAGATCAGGAGTTTCGTAATGTGCGGAATTGTGGGCATCGTTAATGTTCGCGGCGATCAACCGATCTCCGAAGAGACGCTCCGCCAGATGCTGGCAATGATCCGGCATCGCGGTCCAGACCAGTTCGGCATCTACCTCGACGACCGGGCCGGGCTGGGCAATGCGCGGTTGCGCATCATCGACCTGAGCGGCGGGCAGCAGCCGATTGCCAACGAAGACGAGCGTTTCTGGATTGTCTTCAACGGCGAGATTTTCAACTACGTGGAACTGCGCTCCGATCTCGAAGCGCGTGGACACTGCTTCACGACTCATAGCGACACCGAGGTGATCCTGCACCTGTACGAAGAGTACGGTCCGGCGTGCCTCGCGCATCTCAACGGTCAGTTTGCGATTGCCATCTGGGACGCGCGCGAGCAGACGCTATTCCTGGCGCGCGATCGGGTGGGCATTCTCCCGCTGTTCTACTCCCTCGTCGATGGAACATTGATCTTTGCGTCGGAGATTAAAGCAATCCTGGCTGACCCGCGTGTTCGACGCGCCATCGACCCGGTGGCGCTGGAGCAGATTTTCACCTTTTGGGCAACACTCTCATCCCGGACGATTTTTCGTGACATCGTGAGCCTCCCTCCAGGTCATTACCTGGTTGCGCACCACGGGCGGATCGACGTTCAGCCGTACTGGCGCCTCGAATTCGGCGCGCCGGCGAAGGAGCGCAGCGAGGAGGAGTATGTCGAGGAATTGCGCGATCTGCTGATCGATGCCACACGGATCCGCCTGCGCGCAGATGTGCCGGTCGGCGCATACCTGAGCGGCGGACTGGACTCCTCAACAGTCGCGGCGATTGTGCGCCGGTATACCGGCAACCAGCTCGACACCTTTTCGATTGCCTTCAGCGACCCGGAGTTCGATGAGAGTCCGTTCCAGCGCCAGATGGCGCAGTATCTCAGCACCAACCATCAGGTGGCGTATGTGACGCACGCCGATATCGGGCGCGTCTTCCCGGAGGTGATCTGGCATACGGAAATGCCGATCCTGCGCACGTCGCCTGCGCCGCTCTTCATGCTCTCGCAACTGGTGCACGACCATTCCTACCGCGTAGTGCTGACCGGCGAAGGCGCCGATGAGTTTCTTGCAGGCTACGACATCTTCAAGGAGGCAAAAGTGCGACGGTTTTGGGCGCGTCAGCCCGACTCACGACTGCGACCGCTGCTATTCCGCCGCCTTTACCCGTGGATCGCCGGATTTGCAAGCAGCAATACTGCCTATCTCGCAGCATTCTTCAGCGAAGGGCTGATGGACACCGCCGCACCGGATTACTCCCATCGTCCGCGCTGGCGCACCACCAGCCGCACCCGCCGGTTCTTCAGCGATGAGGTGCGCCAGGCAGCCGACACGCTGGCGCACCCGACGGATCGCACGCCGTACTACCCGGAAGCGTTCTCTTCGTGGGAACCGCTGCATCAGGCGCAGTATCTGGAAATTACCACCTTCCTCTCGCAGTATCTCCTCTCGGCGCAAGGCGACCGGATGATCATGGCGCACGCAGTCGAAGGGCGTTTTCCGTTCCTTGACCATCGCGTGATCGAGTTCGCCAACCGCCTGCCGCCACGCCTGAAACTGCGCGGTCTTACCGAAAAGTACATCCTGCGCCAGGTCAGTCGCGCCTGGCTGCCAGACGCCATCTGGCAGCGTCCCAAGCAACCATATCGCGCGCCCATCCATCGAAGCTTCTTCAACGACGCGCGCCTGGACTACGTTCAGCACCTTCTCTCGGTAGACTGCATCCGGGCGAACGGTCTGTTCAAACCGACAGCAGTTGCACACCTGAAGGAAAAAGCGCAATCCGGCATGCGCCTGAGCGAAATCGAAGATATGGCGCTGGCAGGCATTCTCTCGACCCAACTGCTGGTCGAGCGGTTTATCCGCGATTTTCGCATGCCGCCGCCGATCGCCGACGCAGATGATGTCAAAGTCTGCATCAGAAGCGGCATTGTTGCAGGAGGAAGCTATGGGGTTTGATACGCGCGTGCTACAGATCGATGCGGCAGCCGAGACGAAGCGCATCATTGCCTGGTTGCAGTACCACGTCATCAGAACTCTGCATCGTCAGGGAGTCGTGCTGGGAATCAGCGGCGGGATCGACTCATCGGTGGCGCTGGCGCTCTGCGTCCGCGCATTCGGGCCGCAGCGCGTGATTGCGCTGATGATGCCCGAGCGCGACTCTGATCCGCAGACGGTGCATCTGTCGGAGATGGTTGCCCGACACTACGGCGTCGAGCCGATCCTGGAAGACATCACACCGGTGCTCGAAGGGTTTGGCTGTTACCGCCGCCGCGACGAAGCGGTGCAACGAATATTCCCGGAGTACGACGCCGAACGCGGCTACAAAATGCGCATCGTGCTGCCACAGAACCTGCTCGATGCCGATACGCTGAATGTCTTTTCGCTCGAAATCATCACGCCGGAGGGCGAGGTGAAGAGCAAACGCCTGCCGCCGCGCGAATACGCTCAGATCGTTGCCGCCTCGAATTTCAAGCAGCGGACACGGATGGCAATGGTGTACTACCACGCAGAACTGCGCAACTATGCCGTCGTTGGCACGCCGAACAAGAACGAACACGATCAGGGATTTTTCGTCAAGTACGGCGACGGCGGCGCCGATCTGCGCCCGATTGTGCATCTGTACAAAACGCAGATCTACCAGCTGGCGCGTTATCTCGATGTACCGGAGGTCATTCAACGTCGCCCGCCGACATCCGACACCTACAGCGCTCCAACCACGCAACAGGAATTCTTCTTCCGCCTGCCGTTCGAGACGATGGACCTGCTCTGGTATGCGCAGGAGCACAACGTACCGGTAGCGGACGTGGCAGAGGCGCTGCACCTGACGCCGGTGCAGGTGCAGCGCGCCTTCAACGATTTTGCCCGCAAACGGCACACAACCGCGTATCTGCGGGTGCCGCCGCTGGAAATGCGCGCCGAGGAGCACGCAACAGTCACTGTGAATCTGTAGACTCGGGAGGATGGAATGCAGGCAAGAGTATACACCGTTGACGATCAGGAAGCGTGGGAGGCTGCGGCGCCGGCGCACGTGAGCGTCTTTGGCAGCGTCGGGTACGCCCGGGTGGTTCAGAAACACACCGGCTATCCGGCGCGCTTGTTCGTCGTATCATCGGATGAGGGACGGATTGTGCACCCGTTTTTTCTTCGACCAGTGAGCAATCTGCCTTTTGCCGCACGTTATGCGTCGTACCGGGATACGCTCACCCCTGAGTACACCGGTCCGATGGAGTTGGGAGCAACAACGCCCGATCTCCGTTACGCTTTCGTGCAGTACTGGAATCAATACTGCGAAGATGAGCGGATCGTCGCCGAGTTTGCGCATCTGCACCCCGCTCATCGCCACACCGGACTACTGTGCGCCAATGATGTCCACTACAATCGGGATATTGTCGTGGTCGATCTGACCTTGAGCGACTCTGATTTCTGGAGTCGCTCTTTCAACGACACGTGCCGGAGCAGTATCCGCCGGGCGCATCGTGAGGGAGTGCGCGTCTTCGAGGGTCGAACCGCAGCGGATGTGCGCGAGTTTCACCGCATCTACACAATGACGATGGAACGGCACAATGCGAATGCGCGCTACTTTTTCCCGTTCGAATATTTCTGGTCGTACTGCGAAGAATTGCCGGAAAACGCTTTCTTCCTGCTTGCTGAACACCAGAATCGGGTCATCGCCGCAAAATTATACCTCTACGACAACGACGAGATGTACGATTTTCTTGGCGGCATGGACATCAACTATCAGAATCTTCGCGCCTCGCATGCGGTGATTTACGCAGCCATTCAGTGGGGTCAGCGCCAGGGGAAGCGCCGTCTCATCCTGGGCGGCGGTCATCGACCAAATGATGGCGTCTATCAGTTCAAGGCGAGTTTTTCGCCGCTTCGGGTCCCATTTTCCATCTACCGCCATATATCCCGGCCAGCATTGTATGCCGACCTCTGTCAGGCATGGACGGAATACTACGGATGTGCGCTGCCGCACGATGCGGACTACTTCCCGGCATACCGCATGCTGCCGCCGCGCGACGAAGGACGGGCGCGAGAGGTTGGCGGTTGACCCTCCGTTTGCAGAAGCGACAAGGCAGGCAATAACTCAGATGAGATCTGGAGCGTGCAGCGCCCTCCAGGCAACAGTATAAGGGAGCCACCACATGGATGCGGTCCCAATGTCCTCACCCGACCTGACCGATGCCGAACGTCACGCCATTTTGCACGTGTTGCAGACGCCGGTTTTGAGCATCGGGCCATATGTGCAGCAGTTCGAACAACGTCTGGCTGCATTCGTCGGCGCGCGTTACGGCATTGCAGTCAATTCTGGCACGAGCGGATTGCACCTGAGCATCATCGCTGCCGGAGTCACAGAGTATGATCTGGTCGTGACCACGCCGT
This sequence comes from uncultured Roseiflexus sp., assembly GCA_937935075.1. Classification (GTDB taxonomy): domain Bacteria; phylum Chloroflexota; class Chloroflexia; order Chloroflexales; family Roseiflexaceae; genus Roseiflexus. The sequence continues at coordinate 70,099 of CALGYB010000009.1, forward strand.
TCTCGTTTATTGCCTCCGCCAACTGCATTCTGTACGAGCGCGGCATCCCGATCTTCGTCGATGTCGATCCGGTGACGGGCAATATCGACCCGGAAAAGATGCATGCTGCCATCAGCGATCTGTCACGCGGCGGGATGACTGCGCGCCGCTGGTTGCCCCCGGCGCAGCGCAACAGTCGCTACGGTCGCGTCAAGGCGATCCTGCCGGTGCATGCCTTTGGGCAACCGGCGGATATGATGCCGATTGTCGCCATTGCACGGCGCCGCAACCTGATCGTGATCGAAGACGCCTGTGAAGCGCTCGGTTCGGAATACCGCGGTCGTCCGGCTGGAACACTGGGTGACATTGCCGTCTTCGCCTTCTACCCGAACAAACAGATCACGACAGGCGAAGGCGGAATGGTCGTCACCAACAACGAAGAATGGACAGCGTTATTGCGCAGCCTGCGCAATCAGGGGCGCGACGTCTTCGACGCCTGGTTGAACCATACCCGCCTTGGCTTCAACTACCGGCTCGATGAACTGAGCGCCGCGCTGGGATGCGTGCAGATGCAGCGCATTCACGAACTGCTAGCGAAGCGCGAGCGGGTCGCCGCCTGGTATAACGAGCGGCTGGCGGATATCGAACTGGTCGAGCGCCCGACCATCAGCGCCACGACCACCCGAATGAGCTGGTTCGTCTATGTGGTGCGGATCAGACCGCCTGCCAGCCGTGATGCGGTGATGCGCCATCTGGCGGCAGCGGGCATTCCTAGCCGCCCCTACTTCACGCCAATTCATCTGCAACCATTCTATCGCAAACGGTTCGGTTTCCGGCCAGGCGATTTCCCGGTCACCGAGCGTTTGGGCGCCACATCGCTGGCGTTGCCCTTCTCCGGCGTGATGACCGAGTCGCAGGTGGATCTGGTGTGTGAACGGTTACGCGAGAGCCTGGAGCGATCGATCACGCGCAAGGAAATGGCGGATGCACTATGAACATGCGGTCGATAGAACATCACACCGGACCGCTTTGTCCGGCGCGCGAGCGCCGGCGCCTGTGGTCGAAGCGCCGATTCGTCCGCATTGGCGGCGTCATGCTCGCAACGATTGCGGTTCTGGCGAGCAGCGCCGGCTGGTGGCTGCCCGCGCTCGGCGGTCTGCTGGCGTTGCCGGGGCGTCCGGCGCGCGCCGATGCCATTGTGGTGCTGGGTGGCGGGTTTCCGCTGCGCGATCAGCACGCCATCGATCTCTATCGCGAAGGATGGGCGCGGGAAATCTGGCGCACCGGCGAGACCCCTGGCGGTTCTTTCGTGGTGCAGAAAGCGCGGCGGCTGGCGATCCAGCAGGGTGTTCCCGCTTCGGCGTTCGTGCCGCTGATCACCGACAGTACGTGGACCGACGGGCGCGAAATCGCCCGGATGGCGCGAGAACGCGGCGTCGCGCGCGTGCTCATTGTGACCGACTGGCCCCACAGCCGGCGCGCAATGTGCGTCATTCATCGCCATCTGGCGGATACAGGGGTTGTTGCGATCTACGATGGACCGCGCAACCCGCCCTACACCCCGGCCAACTGGTGGAACGACCCGGAAGGTCGTCGCATTGTACCGGGGGAACTCCTCAAAACGCTCTACTACCTGGTGCGCTTTGGAGTGACGCCCTGGACATGTTCGTAAGGAGATGAGCCATGCAACGTGCTGCTCCTGCTCTCCATTTCTATGGAATAGACGCTCTGGCGCTGATCATTGCCGCATTTATCAGTTATGCCTTACGTCTCGAGCGCCTCGATCTGGCGGAATACTGGGCGTCGTTCGCGTTGTTTGCGAGTGTAGCGGTGATCATCGTGCCTGCCATCTTTGCATTGATGGGGGTCTATGCGCAATACTGGCGCTATGCGTCGTTCTATGAATTCAGTCTGCTGGCGCTCGCGCTGGTGCTCGCCGGAGCGGTTCTCGCAAGCCTTGCGATACTTGGTCGTGTTCTGTTCGCAACGCTGCCGGTGATACCGCTCTCAGTTCCGCTGATTTTCGTCATGCCCGCACTGGCGCTGACGACGCTGGCGCGATTGAGCCTGCATGCGCGTTTTCATCCCGCACCCCGGCGGAGTGTGCAGTCGGGTGACAATCGGGTGCTGATCATGGGAGCGGGCGAAGCCGGCGCGATGATTGCCCAGAGTATGCGCATCGCTCGCCGGAAAACCGTCATTGTTGGCTTTGTCGATGACAACCCGCATAAGCGCGGTATACGGATCAATGGCGTGTCGGTGCTGGGCGATCGTCACGATATTCCGCGTCTGGTCGCCGATCACCAAGTCCATGAAGTGATCATTGCCATGCCGGGCGCGCCGGGCAAAACCATTCGCGATATTGTGGCAATCTGTGAACGCGCCGGCGTGCGCACGAAAATCATTCCCGGCATTGCTGAACTCGTCGATGGGCGCTTCAGCGTGAACCACATTCGCGATGTACAGATCGAAGACCTGCTCCGGCGCGCGCCGATCAAAACCGATATGCAGGCAGTGAGCGCCCTGATCCGGGGACGGCGCGTGATGGTTACCGGCGGCGGCGGCTCGATCGGAAGTGAAATCTGCCGCCATGTGCTGCGCTATGAACCGGCGGAACTGATTATTCTCGGGCATGGCGAAAATAGCGTTTTCACCATTCATAACGAGCTGCAACAATGGCTGAACGACCCTGCCCGCAACGGATCAGGCGCCTCGCGCAGCACGACCGTCCTGCATACCGTTATTGCCGATATTCGTTTCCCTGAACGGATCCATTCCGTATTTGCGAACTATCGCCCGGAGATCGTCTTCCATGCTGCGGCGCACAAACATGTGCCGCTCATGGAGGCCAACCCGGTCGAGGCTGTCACCAACAATGTGCTCGGCACGCGCAACGTGCTCGACGCCTCAATCGTGACCGGCGTGGAACGCTTTATCATGATTTCAACCGATAAAGCCGTCAACCCGACCAGTATCATGGGGAGCAGCAAGCGCGCCGCTGAACTGCTGGTTCACCGCGCGGCGAAACTCAGCGGTCGGGCATTCATGACCGTCCGCTTCGGGAATGTGCTCGGCAGCCGAGGCAGCGTCGTGTGGACCTTCAAGCAACAGATTGCTGCCGGCGGACCGGTGACAGTCACTCACCCAGAGATGCGGCGCTACTTCATGACCATTCCCGAAGCGGTGCAACTGGTGTTGCAGGCGGCCGTGCTCGGTCACGGCGGCGAAGTATTTACGCTCGACATGGGAGAGCCGGTCAAAATCCTCGATCTGGCGCGCGACATGATCGAACTTTCCGGGTTGCAGGTGGGGCGCGACATTGACATTGCCTTCGTCGGGCTGCGTCCCGGCGAAAAACTGTACGAAGAGTTATTCTTGCCCGGTGAACAGTATGATCACACGAGCCACGACAAAATCTTCATCGCACAGCACGCCAGTCGCCTTGTGCCGGCCGATGTTCTCGCCCTCATCGCCGACCTCGAAGAAGCTGCGCTGTCGGACGACGCGCAGCGCACCGTGCGCCTGCTGCGCCTCATTGTTCAACGTAGCCATTCGGCGCCACACGAGACGCTGCCCGCAGACCAGCCGCAGCCGCTGCCTGAATTGCGGGCGCTGACGGTGGGTGGGATGTAGCACAGACTACTGATACAACCGCATGCCCACCCGATACCCGCCATCCACGCAGATGGCGCTGCCCGTTATGTAATCGGCGTCGTCGCTGGCGAGGAACACCGCCGCGCGCCCGATGTCGCGCGGCGTTCCCAGGCGCCGCCAGGGAATGTGGTGTGCGGCGCGCTGCAACTCCTCCTCGGTGGCGAACTTGCGCTCTCCAGGGGTGTCGATGTGCCCTGGATTGATGACGTTCACGTTGATCCGGTACGGCGCCAGTTCGGCAGCCAGCGTTGGCGCAAACTGATTGACCGCCGCTTTTGCCATGTTGTACGCGGCGCTCGTTGGCAGGGGAATCTGTGAGAGGATCGATCCGATAATGATGATTTTGCCCGGACCGCCGCGCGCAACCATGTGACGCGCCGCCGCCTGGCATGTGTGAAAGACGCCGAACTGCGTCACCTCGATCGTCCGGAGCACATGCTCCCATTGCGCCTCCACCACCGGTTCCCGGATGGACAACGCGGCATTGGCGACCACGATATCGAGCCGTCCGAAGTGCTCCACGGCTGCGGCAACCATGCGCTCGACTGCGTTGCGATCCGCCACATCGCCGTACAGCGCCAGTGCGCGCCTGCCCAGCGCCTCGACCTCGGCGGCTGTTGAGCGGACATCAACGCATCCTGGCGTCTCCGGCGGCAGATCGTTGAGCGCCACGTCGGCGCCTTCTTCCGCCATGCAGAGCGCGATCCCGCGACCAATGCCGCGCGCGGCGCCGGTGATCAGCGCAACTTTATCCTTCAATCGCTGCATTGCGAATCTTCTCCCTGCATTATGTTGCGAGCATCAGATACCCGAAGCGGGATGGTTTGTGAAAATCGGCAGGCGTGGTGAAGGTCGGCGACCAGCAACTGAACTCGGGTTCGCCGTTGTGTGGACGTTCGATCCGAAACAGATTGGCGCGCCAGACCGTCGGAAGCGGTTCGGATGCCAGGCAGCGCCACGGCAACGCCAGGATCGCCGTCCAGCGACCGGCATCGTCCTCCCGGCGCGCCCACCAGCGCGCATCGGCATTCCATCCCAGATCAACGCGCAAAGTGGTGCGATCCTCGTGCAGGTTACTGATCCGTGCGTCGAAGAAGACGCCATTGGGACTGATCTCGAACTCGAAATACTCCGTCGGCGTCTCTGCGCCAGGACTGATGAACAGTTCAACGACCTCTTCATCATAGAGCGGCTCGTCGCGCTCGCGGTATGTTCCCCAGATGTCGTGATCCTCGCAATCAAACCGAACATACAAGCAGTCGGCGTCGTACCCGAGGCGCGCCATCGTCTGCTGGAGCGCCGGTCCGCTGCCATCGGCGAGGATGAACGGCGTGATTGCCGGCAACCGCGTCCACTCCCAGGCAAAAGGATCATCTCCGACCGGCCAGTCGTTCGGCACGCGCACAACCTGGTAACGAGGCACTCCATCCATCGTTGCGCCTCCCGGTCACCACAGGCGCACTTCCTGGCGCACGCCGCGCATATCGACCTCGAACTCCAGCCCAATGACCGGCGGACGGCTGTAGTACCAGTGGAAGGCATGAACGGCGACGGCGCCGAGCGGCGCCAGCAAGACATCGGTCAGAAAATCGAGCGGCGAGTGCACGGAGTACATCGCCATGGCGGTCACATCATCAATCCTGCACTCCAACGCCGCCAGCCGCTTCATCATAACATCCATCACAAACGTTGCCTTCGTGCGCATGGCTTCGGGCAATGTCTGTCCTTCGGCAACAATCCCGTGTTCGTCAAGATCGCCTGCGCCTGCCACAACAAAGGTTCGTGCGGACGATGACGACGGAATTGTGTAGGAGAAGGCGTAGAGCGATGGTTCCTCCGGTGGCGCAAACGCCGGTGCAACATTGGTGCGTGCAACCGGATTCGCCCCGTCGAGCAGAATGCCGCGTGTCTCTAGTTCGACGCGATACTCTGCATTAAAGGCGCCGAAGTCCGCCATGCTCCACGGTTTGGGGGAACGCAGTTCGATGGCGCAGAGCGCGGCTGCCGGTCGTCCTATCGCTTCCAGGCAGCGATCGATCAGATCAAACCCGTCACGATAGGGCAGCGGACGCTGAAGGGTGGCGCGCACAATCTCGAAGCCGGGCAGCGCCACAACACCCGCAGAGTAAGGCGGACCGCCGGGCAGAAAGGCAAACCCTCCGGCGGGATTCTCGACCAGTTGCATAGCATGCTCCTTCTCACAGTTTGATCGCGCCCTCTGTCAACCCCTTGAAATAGAGCCGCTGAAAGAGGGCGAAGATAATAATACCAGGAGTGACGGCAATCACGTACACTGCCGCAATACGCGGATACGCCCACTGCCCCATGCCGGAGTGCGCCGACGCCAGCACCACCGGCAGCGTGCGCGTCGCCTGATCATTCGTCAGAGTCACTGCCAGCAGATACTCGCCCCACACACCAACAAAATTGACCATCGACACCACCACGATGCCGTTGAGCAAGAGCGGCAAAAGCACCAGAAACAGCGTGCGCCAGGGTCCGCAGCCGTCGATGCGGCTGGCTTCGACCAGTTCGTGCGGCAACTGCTCGAAGATTCCTCGCATGATCAGAATGCTGACCGCCAGGTTCAGGGTCACATACGGAAAGATCAGACCGACGACCGTGTTGAGCAAGCCGAGTTGCCGCTGGATCTCATAGATCGAAATCAGCGAGAGCAGGCGCGTCGGAAAGAAGAGCGACGCGATCAGCAGCCAGATCAACAGCATGCGACCGGGCAATCGCACGTGCACCAGCGCATAGCCGCCGAGAATGGCGCAGAACGTCGTGATTGCCACTGTCGCCAGCGTCACGAAGATGCTGTTGAACATATTCTGCGGCAGCGTCTGAATGCGGGTGAGCACGAACCCGTAGTGGCTGAAATCGAACTGGCGGGGCCAGAAATTCGTCGTGTACGACTCGGGGAGCGACTTGACCGACATGAGCAGCACCCAGATCAGCGGCAGCAGAATGATGACCACTCCCAGGTTGATCACGGCGTGTTTGGCGATGAGACCCGCAGGAAAACGGCGCCGGTGATGATGCTGAACAGTGACAGCCACAGCGTGCCTCTCTCTCATCTAATCGCGCGACCGGAACACGTAGAGCATCCCGATCACAAACACCATCATCACCGCTGCTCCGAGCCAGCCGATCGCGGCGGCGTACCCCTGCAACCAATCGCCGATGCGGAACGCCAGATCGTACATGTACACCGTCCAGGTATAAGTCGGCGAGGTGCGCTGAAACCCGCCAAAAATGAGATACTCGTCGATCACCGACATTGCCGTGCCGAAGCGCAGAACGACCAGGATCGAAAGGATGGGCAACAGGCGCGGCACAATGACGCGCCAGAACAGTTGCCACTCATTCGCGCCATCGATGCGCGCCTGCTCCGAAAGGTCTTTGGGAACCGCCGCAAGACCGGCGAGGAAAAACATTGTATGATACCCAAGCCCCCACCAGACTTCCATGATGATCACTGCCGGCAGCGACAGCGGCGTTCCCCCCAGCCACTGCGGCGCCGTCTGGCGGGTGAACAGCCCCAGCCACTCAACCAGAAAGGTGTTGATCGGACCGATCTGAAAGTCGAAGAGCCACTTCCAGAGCACAAACACCAGCGGACCAGGGATAACAGCCGGAATGAGGAGCACGATGCGATAGAACGACGAGAGCCAGGGCGAGGTCACGCGGTCGATCAGCACAGCCAGGACGAGCGGGATCAGAATAGTAAGCGGCACGAACGCAATAGTAAATGCGAATGCGCGCAGCATGCCGACGTGAAATAATGGATCGTTGAGTGCATTGATATAATTTTGCAACCCAACGAAGTTGGGCGGATTGCGCTCGAGGTATTTGTAATCGGTGAAACTCAGAACAAAGACGCGAATGATCGGGTAGATCTGCCAACCAACAAAGAAGAACGTTGCCGGTATGAGAAAGAGCAGATTTGCATAGTCGTTCGGGCGATACGTCGAACGCCACGTGCGCGCCACACTCGCCACTCTGGAAGCAACCGTTGCCATACGCGCCTCTCTACACACCCCTGTCGTCCTGCTGCACCTGCTTCGTCCCGCTGCGCCCTGGCGCGCGTTCGTGCTATTCCTCACGCAAAGGCGCTAAGGCGCGAAGGACGCAGGAGATTCCTCTTTCGCCGTCCCGCTGCGCCCTGGCGCGCGTTCGTGCTATTCCTCACACCAGGGCGCGCAATTGCGCAAGAGTGCATCTTGTGCACTACTGTCGCCCTATCCGGCTTTAGCGATCTCTGCCGCCACCGCCTCCTTCGCTTTCTGGAGCGCGGCGCGCGGGTCCGTCTCCTTACCGGTGAGATATTCTTCCCAGTACGGCTTGCCAATGACAAACTGCGTCAGACCGAAGGGGTGGTTGGCAATCGCCCGCGCCCGCTCGAACTGTTCCCGCACCAGCGCCACAAACGGCTGCATCCAGTCGGGTTTGCTCGCTTCCCACTCCGCATAGATCGACTTGTAGGGCGGCAACTGACCCGGATGGGCTGTCGGCGAGCCGGCGATTGAGTCCTTCCAGATCTGCTGATTGTAGGTCAGCGCGCGCATGTACTCAACCGCTTTCTCCTTGTTCTTGCCATACTTGAACAGACACGCACCCGTTGTCCAGAAGACGGTGCCTCCCTGACTGTTCGCAAAACGCGGCAACCCTGCCATTTGCAGTTTGTCGGAGAAGCCGCCGGTCTGCGCAAAGCGCAGCGGTGCATTGAAATACTTCGTATAGTACGCAACCTGCTGTGCAGCAAATGCGCCTTCGTCCGGCGTATTGTTCACACCGCCGTCGGTCGTGCCTTCGTTGAGAATATCGGGATTCGCCAGGTCTTTGATCTTCTTCATCAGAATGAGCGCTTCGACGGCTGGCTCGCTGGTGAAGTCGAAGAGACCTTCAGGGGTATACACATTCGTGCTCAGACTATGGGTGAATGGCGCCAGCGAACGCCAGCCGCGTGCGTCATAGGTTGCGCCATACGGCGCCGCGCCGGAGTCGACCACCTGCTTCGCGTTTGCCAGATACTCGTCCCAGGTCGTCGGAACGGTCGTAATCCCGGCTTTATCGGTCAGATTGCTATTCCACGCCATGCCGATCACATCGAGCAGGAAGGGCCAGCTGTAGAGTTTGCCGTTCACCGTGCACTCCTCACGGATCGGCGGGAGAAGGTCGTCGAGCACATCTTTTGGAATATAGTCGTCCCAGGGTTCGATCACATCCGCCTTGATCAACTGACTCATCTCAACGAACGGTGTCATGCCGACATACACATCCCACGTACTTTCCTGGTTCTTCGCCTCCGCCACAAAACGTTCGATGCCGAACCCCTGCACTGGTGCGATCTGAAAGTTCAACCCCTCGAAGGTGCTATTGACCTGTGGAATGGCCGGGTGAAGATCGACGATCCACTGGTAGAACGTGGGCGTCAGCGGGCGTGATGCTGTCTGCGCGGGGGCGCTCCCCGACGGAGTTGCCGGCGCTGTTCCGCCACAGGCAGCGAGCAGCGCGCCGCCCGCAGCAGTCGCCGCGCCGCCTGCCAGCAACCGGAGCATCTGTCGGCGGGTGAGGGATGGTCGAGGTCCATGCGTGTCTGGATGATTGGGAATCTTCACTGAACGCCTCCTTCACATACGGTGAGCACTGAACTGGCGAACCTGCGTCAAAACGACGCGACGATGAGCGAAGCATGCCCTACGACAGCCGTGGCCGGTTTCCCTCAAAAGACCGGCTTAATGTTGTAGCAATGGCAAGGCTTTGCCCTGCGCGTCTGTGCGTCAAGCGTTTCGAGAAACGCCACAGGGCGGATGAAATCGGGACCCGACACTACGACAACCGGACGCTCGAGTGCAGCAACCCCAGCTCCTGATCGAGCACCATTGCCGTGATACCGAGCAGAACAGCGTCACTCCGTTCCGGGATCAGTTCGACGTTCGTCATTGCTGCCAGCGGCGCAAGAGCGTGGCGCGCCAGCGATGCCCGGATCGCTTCGAGCAACGGCGGTCCCAGCACGGCAATCGCCCCCGTCACCACAATGCGCTCGATGTTGAGCAGTCCAACGATATGGGCAATGGCGATCCCCAGGTAGTGTCCGACTTCCTCGATAACTGCCGTGACACCCGGGTCTCCCGCCTCCAGCGCCCGACGAACCACATCGAGATCCACCGCCGCCGCTGATGGCGCCAGCGCGCGCAACTGTGATGACGGATCGCCAAACCATCTCCGTGCGGCGCGGAGAATCGCCGGAACACTGGCGACTGTTTCCAGGCAGCCAACGTTGCCGCAGTTGCAGCGGATGCCGTTGTCGGCGACAACGACATGACCGATTTCGCCGGCGCCAAATCCATCGCCATGGAACAGGGTTCCATTCAGCACGACCCCCGCCCCGACCCCCACGCCGACGCTGATCACTGCCAGATTGCCGCTGGCGGCGCCGTCGCCGAACATGTATTCCGCCAGCGCCGCCAGATGTGCGGCATTGTCCAGGTAGACCGGCAAATGGTACCGTTCCTGGAGCACCTGGCGCAATGGCGCATCGACCAGACCAAAATTGACGGCGCGCCGCACAATACCGCGCAGCGGGTCCACAATCCCGGGCATACTCAAGCCGATGCCGAGGATATGGGTTGTGGCGTCAGCGCGTAATTCATCAATCAGCCGGGAAAGGTAGTCGGGCAGTTCCTCCGGTCGATACCCATACAACGGCAGACTGACGCGCTGCTGAATACCGCCGCGCATATCGACCAGCGCCCCAACGATCCGCATATCCTCGAAACTCAATGCCAGAACGCCATGCGCTTCATGCGCAACGCGCAGCAGAACGGGAAGCCGCCCGCCCGATGATTGACCTGTACCCGTTTCCTCGATCAATCCCTGTTCGATCAACTCGCTGACCACCGTCGAGACGGTTGTGCGGGTCAGTCCGGTCTTGCGCGCAATATCCGCTCGACTGATCGCTTCATCCTCGTAGATGATCCGGAAGACCAGACGGCTGTTGTGATTCTTCGTGTGCTGCCGCGTGGCTTTTGCCAGAAAGCCCTTCATGCCTTCTTCCGAATCTGAAAGCGACGTTCGTCGGTGCGGCGCAACCACGCTCGACAGAAGCGCCAGAAATGGGTTAGAATCAGGAACGGAGATTGATGTTAGTTCAGTGAACTGACAAAGTTAGTGTATCATACTCCCAAGAGTTTGTCAATACTTCATTAAGACAGGAGGTCATCATGCAGACGTCGGTTTTTGTGTTCGCGTATGACCTGGCGGATGAGGGATACGGACATGTGCTCGACGTGGTGCGCGAACGCGCTGGCGCCGGCGCCGTAAATCTGGCGTGCAGCTACCACCACGCGCGTGATGTCTTCCCGCACAATCCGGTGCGAAAGGTGCGCTTTCTCGAGGGTGGAGCGTGCTTCTTTCGTCCTGATCCGTCGCGATATGCCAATCTCAGGATCCAGCCAATCGTCAGCCGCCTGACCGACGACCACGATCCGCTGGAGCGCTGCATCGAAGAAGCCGGACGGCGCGGCATGGCGGTGCGCGCCTGGACGACCAACCTGCACAACACCGGTCTTGGCTCGCGCCACCCTGATTGTGCATTACAGAACGCCTTCGGCGATCCCTACATCACCTGCCTCTGCCCGGCACACCCCGATGTGCGCGCCTATCTGTGCGCACTCAGCGCCGACATCGCCGGTCGCGGCGTGCAGGCCATCCTGCTCGAGTCCATCGGCTACCATTCCTTCGACCACGGCTATCATCACGAGCGCAGCTTCGTTCCGCTCGCGCCTGCCATTCGCTTTCTGCTCGGACTCTGCTTCTGCGCGCATTGCACAGCGCATCTGAGCGCCAGCGGCGTTGATGTGGAGCGCGTGCGCCGATTCGTCCAGATTGAGGCGGGGAAGGTCTTTGACGGCGAGCAGAGCGATGTGGAGTCCCTTCCCGTCGAGCGCCAGGCATTGGCGGCGCTGGCAGACGGCGAACTCGGCGCCATGCTCGACGCGCGCTGCGCCGTTGTGACCTCGCTTGTCGCCGAAATCGCCGATGCCGTCAGCGCTGTTGGTTCGACGCAAGTCATTGCGATGGACATGTCTGGCGCTGCCGTCGGTTATGCCACTGGCATGCCCACCGGCGACCCGGCGCCGATGCGCGCCTGGGAGGATGGCCTTGACCTTCCGGCGGTTGCAACGGCGTGTCACGGCATCGCGGTGCTTGCCTACGCCCGCGATGTCAACCGCGTGCGCACCGACCTCGACGCCTACGCGCGCCTGTTGCCCGCCGGCGTCAACCTGACCGTCGGGGTGCGCCCGATGCCGCCGGACTGCCACAGCGCCGCCGAAATGGCGCCAAAAGTCGCGCTTCTGCGCGAACGCGGCATTGCCAGCATGGATGTGTACCATTACGGATTGATGCGACTCAAGCACCTCGATTGGGTCGGGGAAGCAGTGCGGAACGCGGCGGGTTGAAGGCGGGAAGGTTGAAGGTGACAGGTTACAGGTGTGGGTTTCCGGTAGCGACGTTGCACCGCACCGTCTCAACGTTGCACCACAACGGCGTCAACCATTCCACGGCGCCGATTGAATGTCGTCGTTGCCAATTGAACGTTACGGGCGCAGTAGAGGCGCCCCCCAGCGGGCGCCCGACAATGTTCTGTCTATTTCTCCGTCCAGCGCACCTCGTGCGAGTAGAACACATTGCGATCCGCAATCCACGCCGTCTGGACAGTAAACTTCGCCGACTGACCAGGTTCCAGGTTGCGCGTGGTCACAAAGGCTGTGCCACGCGCCGCGAGCGTCTCGGTATCGCCTACCTGACCGCGGATTGAGAGTATGCGGTTTTTGCACCGATATTCATCACTGTACCAGACCAGTATTTCTTTCCATCCCTTCCGACCGTCTGCGTAATCTTGCTCACAATCACCGGCAGCGCTTGCGGATGCGGCCGAAGCCGCGTTTCGTCTTCAGGCGCAATACGAATCCAGTCTTTGTACACCCATCCGTCGATCATGGCGCCACTTGTCGTCTCACCCTCGATGTGATACCACTGACCGCCACGATAGAGAACGCGCACTGGCGTGCCGGGATCGGCATTGATCACCTCCAGTCCTTCGTATTCATTTGGAATATTGTAAATGCGAATCTTGCGAATGATCTCGCCTTTCACCCACTCACCCGGTGCGAGCCCCCTGATCGCCGTCGGCGTCGGCGCGGTTGTGGGTTGTAGCGCTACGGCGGTCGGCGCAGCAGTCGCTGCTGCCGGTTCGGGTGTCGGAGTGACTGGTTCAGGCGTCGCCGTCACCACCACAACCCGGGTTTCGACTCGCACCACCTCGCGCGTCACTTCCTGCACCACTACGCGCGTGACCTCAACCGGCGCCTGCGCAGCCGGTTGCGCGCCGCACGCCGCGAGCATCATCGTTATCGTTGCCATCCATAACCATCGTTGACGCATAGCGTTTCCTTTCTGGGCGACAGGTATTATGGGTATTGAGTATATTGCACACACCTTTCACAAATGCGTCACAAATTACGCAGGAGGCGATTGTTCTGCTGTGCGGCTCAAGGTCGCAACACCTCCAGGCGATCATCCACGCCTGCGTCGAGGTTCAGCAACGTGCGATGCGCCCATCCGACCTTACTGCGCGGGTTGCGAATGTAGAACCAGTTTCCGTCGGGGGAGCGACCAAGCAGCTCGACGATTTCTCCCGCGTGCACCTGATCGAGCACCGCCCCTCGAAGGTTGGGCGCTGCGCGCACATTCCCGCCGTTGAAGACGGTCGTTGTCAGGATCGGACGACCAGTCGGCGTCGGCTCTGGAGAGGCAAGGGTAAGATCCGCCTGTACGGGGAGCGCAGTCGGTTGCTGCGCATTATTCGCCGTCGTAGAGGTTGAGAATGGCGATGGAAAGGCAATGCCCTCCCTGCTCGCATTGGTGATGTTTGTAGGCGATGGAGCGCCGCTTGTTCGCAGGGCGGATGCCGTCAGCGTTGGCGCACCGGCGCTGACGAATGCGAACAGCACACACAATGCGTTCGCCACAGCGAATGTTGCCAGCACCGCAACCCGACCTCGCCAGACGTTGCGCCGTCGCGCCGGGTCCGTGCGTAACGCATCGGCTTCTTTGATCTTGCGCGCCAGTATGTCGCCGTCCCATAGTTCAATCGGCAGATCGCGGACCTCTTCGTACCCTTGCCGTGTAAAAGAACTTGTGGTCACCAGCAACGCACGATCAGCGCGCTGAATATGCAAAGCGCCCGCCAGATCGCGCACCATCGAAGGCGGCACTGCTTTGTTGTATCGTTTGCACTGGACAATATAGCGTTGTCCCTGGAACTCGCCTTCCAGATCGACCCCTCGGTCGCCGCTGCCGCCACGCAGTCGGAGATTGGTCCATCCGAGATCCTTCAGGAGCAGCAGCACCCGTTCCTCAAATTCTGAAGGCGTCAGCGCCAACAATGCTCGCCGCAGCAGGTTGCGCTGATGAATAGCGCGAAACAGATCAATGGCGAACAGGAACAGCAGCAACAGGATTGAACAAGCCAGCACAGCTATAGCGACCTGCCAGGGGAATGCGAGTTGCGTAAATGATGGCCAGAAAAACCAGGAGCATACTGCGCCCGCAGCGATCAGAACGCTCACAGCGCTTCCGCCATCCGATGAGCGACGATAGCGACGACGTGACATAGGATGAGTCCTCATGGAAGTGCAAATGCCGCGACTCGCCGCAAAGTCTATGCCAGATCAGCGTGATTCAGCATTGCAATATGATTGCGATCTGGTCTCAAACGTGCAATCAGGATGCGGTCTGCGTCTAATAGGAAGATCAACCAGACATTGAACACTCTTGCCCGCGTTGACCATCTCGCGGTTGGCGTTGGCTTCGACAGGCTCAGCCAACGCCAACCGCAGGTGCAGGCGCGATTGTCCAGGTTTTGTTTGATCTCCCTATAAGCCTTCGACCAGCGCCGCCTGTTGCGCTCGCTCAGGTTTTGTGGATACCATGCTGGCTGCGAATTTGTTTACCTGACGGCATGTCCGCTGATGGTACATCCAGAAAGGCAGCGCCCTTATGAGTCCCGCTCGCTTATCCAGGATCGAAGCGGCTGTGCGGATCGTTCTCGATTTCAATGAAGCGTTCAATCGTCACGACGTTGCGGGGATGATGCAACTGATGAGCGACGATTGCGTCTTCGAGAACACGCACCCCGCCCCCGACGGCACGGTCTATTCAGGCAAGGCGGCAGTTGCACAATTCTGGCACGACTTCTTCCGCCAGTCGCCGCACGCCCACATCGACATCGAAGAGATTTTCGGAGTAGGGCAGCGATGTGTTATGCGCTGGCGGTACACCTGGGCGGACGCAACCGGAAACGAGGGACACGTTCGCGGGGTTGATATTTTTCAGGTGAAGCAAGGTCTCATCACTGAGAAGTTATCCTATGTCAAAGGGTGAGGCGAGAGCGACAAGGGAACGGTCAGGCGCAAAAGGAACGATCCTCTTGACGATCCTGGTACGATGACGCCACCATACTACACTCTGCTGACATCAGGAGGTTGTGATGAGCGCCAACGACGGACATTCGCTCCACGTGACCATCCAGGACCTTCCATCGCTCAAGGCTGTCTGCTTCTCCTGCAATCTGCGGTTGGCGCCAGGACAGTTTAGCGATCAGATTCAGAGCGGGTTTCAACGGATCAAAGCATGGGCATCGCAGCATGGCATTGATCTTGCGCGCCACAAGATCATTGGCATCCCTCACGTTTGCAACGAGCAACTGACAGGCTATGACCGTTGTGTGGAACTGCCAGAGGATGTCGCGGCTGACAACGATTCCTTCCAGACGAACCACGTGCCAGGAGGACGCTACGCAGTTCTGTCAATCAAGAAGGACTCCTCTGCTATTGGCGAGGCTATTGGGCGGTTTTTCACGGAATATGCACCAGCGCACCGTCTTGTCATCGATCCTTCGCGTTCGAGCTATGAAGTTTACGATGAGATCATCATGGAGTACCGTGTTCCGATCCAGTGACCACGTTGGACTGATTCTGGCGAGAAACAGTGCAGGGGAGCGATGCAACGCTCCCCTCCCCAACCACCGCTGCCACATGCGCTCACCGCATAACCACCGGCAATGTGACCATGTACATCGCCTGGGTCGCACTCTGCGCCTGATTGTTCGTCAACACCGGGTCCTCAGCGCCTGCCTGAGCCGTGACGGTGCTGGAGAAGGGGAGTGGTCCCACCGCCCGGCTGAACACTGTGCCGGTGACCGTATAGGTGACCGTGCCGCCCGGCGCCAGTGTGATGGCGTCGTCTACCGGCGCACTGCCACTCGTTGCACCGCACTGCGACCCTGCTGACGCCGCGCACGTCCATCCGGTCACGCTCACGAGTGCAGGAGGAGTTGTGCTGACCCGCGCACCGGCAGCAACGCTCGGACCGTTGTTCTGCACCGTGATGGTATAGATGATAGTCTGTCCCACAATAGCGTGAGACGGCGTCGTCTGGGTGATAGCCAGGTCGGTTTGCGGTTGGAGCGCACTTGTGATCGATGCGCTGTTGTTGGCGAACGCCGGATCGTCGACCCCGACCGGCGGTAGCGCCTGTGCCGTATTGATCAGGTTCCCGCTTGCCTGCGCAGCCACAATGCCGGTCATGGTAATCGTCGCCGATCCGCCAACCGGGAATGTCGGAAGAGTCAAGACCAGATCGCCGCTGCCGCGCGCCTGCGCGCAACTGGCGCCAGCCGCGCCGCTGCACTGCCACATCACACCCATGATCGTCGGCGGGAACAGGTCCAGCACAGTTGCCCCGTCGGCGTCGGCAGGACCGGTGTTCGTCACGATGATAGTATACGTCACCGGCAGACCAGGAACTACGGTTGCAGGCGCAACCGACTTGCTGATTGCCAGGTCGGCGACGCGCTCCAATCCGCCGCCATCGGTGAACACATTGTTTTCTGCATCAGGATCGGTCACATTCCCCGGCACGGTCACAATCGCCGAGTGCGGCGGCATCGAGGCGGCGGATGGCGACACCATTCCGGTGGCAGTGAAGGTTGCAACGCCGCCAGGCGCCAGCGTGACCGGCGTGTTGATGTTTCCGCTGCCCGACGCCGGGCAGGACGAGCCGGACGTGGCGCTACAACTCCAGATCACGTTTGTCACGCTAATGGGAAACAGATTGACGACGCTGGCGCCGACCACCGTGCTCGGTCCGCTGTTCGCCACCGTCAGCGTGTAGGTAATTGGTTGACCCGCCCGCGGCGTTGGCGGCGTACTGCTGCGCGTGATCGAGAGATCGCCGCGCACGTCGATTGGCGTCACAAGCGTCGAGGCATTGTCTCCCGGCGTCAGTTCATTGAGTGCAGCCGGTGTAACTGTGACGCTACTGGTCAGCGTGCCGCTGGCGTCAGGCGGCAGATTGCCGACGACAGTAAAGGTCACACTGCTGCCGGGCGGGAGGTCGAGCGATTTGTTATTCCAATTGCCGCTGCCGCTCGCCGGTGCGCAGGACGCTCCGCCCGAAGGCGCGCATGTCCACGTGACGCCGGTCAGTTGCGTTGGAAACGCGCCGTTGAGCAGCGCGTTCGAGACCGCATTCGGACCGACGTTGCTGATGGTGACCGTGTATGTCACCGACTCGCCTGCAACCGCCGCCCCCGTGCTCTGCACCACGCGCAGATCCGCCAGGTCGACGCGCGCCCGTTCGAGCACCTTGTGCGTATCGAAGGTCTGGATCAGAAGATAGGCAGGGTTGGGTGCGCCGGCGCCGAGGCTGAAGCGGATCGCCTTCGGTCCTGCAACGGCGCCGTTGGGCAGGCGCAGCACCAGGGCATCACGCGCCGCAAAGCCGCTATACGCATCGGTGATCGCGCCGCGTTCGCGCGCAAGGGAGGCGCCTTCTTCGAACCCCTGCAACTCGATAGCGGAAAACTGGTCGAGCGATACATCTGGAGGCAGCGTGATCAACACACTGCCATTGACCGGTATCGCTCGTTGCGTGGCAAACTCGATCCGGAACTCATCCCCATTGCGCCGCACCGTCGGCGTGATCGGCGTCCCTTGCGTCATCTCGACCAGACCGAAGCGGGTGCTGTTGGGCGTGCCCGCCGTGGCATACCACATGCGGTAGGTCAGGTCCTCCTTCAAGAGACGGACGACCCACACATCATCGTTGGTTCCAGGAGGATTGACCCGGATGTTGTCCATGTCGCCGCTGAATGCCGGACGATTGGGATTGGGGCGCACCCAGTTGACCCCATCCACCGAGGTGACATGCCCGATAGCGAACCAATCGCCAAACGGATGCTCGGGCGGATTCTGGTAGCTCTTCGCCTGGTACCACATGCGATAGATAGCGCCGTCCTTAATGACCGCCGCCAGACCGACGTTGTTCGAGTCGAACGCAGCAAAGCCAAGAGGTCCGTTCGGATCGCCAGCCAGCACCGATCCGAGCGCTGCCGGTCCATTGACAATCGACCAGGATATGCCATCAGGAGAAAGCGCAAGCCCCACATAGAACGTGTTATCCGCTCGAAATCCTTCGTACCACATGCGGAAGCAGCGCCCGCTCGTGCGACCGCCTTCACAGGGTGCAATAGTGCTCGCCTCATCGATGAGCACAAACGGACCGATGATCCGATCATCATCGAACCGTCCCAGCCCGGGTCGTGAGGTCAAAACCGGCAGCCCTCCATTTTGCCGCTCCCAGGTAATGCCATTGTTCGAGGTCGCATAGCCGAACCCCACCCAACGCCCATCGCTGCTGACGCCGGTATACCACATGTGATACCGCCCGCCATCTTTGATGACGTGAAATGTGGTCACGCCATTCTGATCGAAACTGCCCGGCGTTCCAGACCCTTCAAAGACGCTGCCGCCGGTGTGCGGACCCTGCACACGATACCAGGAGACGCCATCTGGCGAGACGGCATATCCAATCCGGCGCGCTGGATCACCGGAGCGCGTGCCGACATACCACATCCGATAACATAGTCCGCTTGTGCGGCCATTTTCACACGGCGCAGTGACACTCGCTTCATCCCTGAGCACATTCGGCGGAAAAACCTGCCCCGTATCGAACTGATTCGACGATGGCGCGCCAGAAGTAAAGACGCCGCAGTTGAGCGCGCCCAACGCCGGATCCCACGCCGCAAAGACAGCGCCCTGAAACGCAGGATCGCATGTGCCAGGCGTCACCGTCCAGTTCTGTTCGTTCGGAACCGTGGCGTGAGCCGCCGGCGTTTGCCCGGTTTCGGGAACGAAGACGAAAAGACCGCCGATTAATCCGAGAAGCCAGAGAAAAGCAACACCACGACGCATGTCTGACAACCCTGCTACGTGTCGAGTACCTGTTCCTGATGTTAATGATGGATTATGAAAAGAAGATGACACTCGAACTTGTCAGAGCGCTTAAACTCAGTGGGGCAGGTCTGAGACCTGCCCCACTGTCCGGGACGCCCCGAATGAGAGCCTGTTCGGAAAAGCTGGTTGGGCAGGCGCAGGCAATGCCTGCGCCTGCCCGGTCGCACTTCAGGCGGCGATTTTTCGGATAGGCTCGTAGTCCAGCGCCCGCGCCCTCTTTGAGGTGTTGCGGCATCAGACGCCTTACTCTTCCATCTGCCGCACGCGCTGCGCCAGTGGATCGTC
>CALGYB010000010.1 GCA_937935075.1 uncultured Roseiflexus sp.
AGGGGGGTGAGGGGGACGGGCGCACTGCTGCGGGCTGACTCCCCCCTCTCCCCTCGTAGGAGAGGGGGCAAGGGGGTGTGGGGACGCCTCCCCCCTCGTAGGAGAGGGGGCAAGGGGGTGAGGGACGCCTCTCCCCTCTCCCCTCGTGGGAGAGGGGAGCACGGGCAATCTGTCGATCTTCTCGCAACATGCTGTAGAATGGTGTGGATCATCCAGTGCACAAAGGATTTCAGAAGGATGGAACTGAAGCGTACCGCCGACATCGAAATAACGCGCGCGCGCGGCAGCGCAATGCTCATTGAACTGGTGCGCGCCATGCGCCCGAAGGAGTGGATCAAGAATACATTTGTATTCGCAGCGATGGCGTTCTCCCAACAACGCTTGTGGACCCATGTTGATGCTGTTATGACTGTTGTTGCCGCATTTGTACTCTTCTGCATGGTCGCCAGCGCGATCTACCTGCTCAACGATCTGGTCGATATGGAAAAGGACCGGGCGCACCCAAAGAAACGCAACCGTCCGCTGGCATCGGGGCGACTGAGTCCACGCATCGCGGCGATCGCAGCAGTGGCGCTGGTTGTCGCTGCGCTGCCGCTCAGTGTCCTGCTCGATTTGAGCTACACACCACCCGGCGGCAGCGCAACGTGGTTTGGTTACAATTATGATTTTCCGGTCGCCTTACTGACGTATGCGCTTATTCAGGGGGTGGCGTATTCCTATTATTTCAAGCACGTCGTCATCATGGATATTTTCACCATTGCCGCCGGTTTCGTGCTTCGCGCCGTGGCCGGCGCCATGGTGCTCGATATTGCCATTACGCCCTGGTTGCTCATCTGCATGGGATTGCTGGCGCTCTTTCTGGGGCTGGCAAAACGCCGCGCTGAACTGGTGCTGCTGGAGAACGGCGCAGGCGCTCACCGGCGCATCCTGGACGACTACTCGCTGCCGATGCTCGATCAGATGATGTCGATTGTCACTGCGGCCACGATTATTGCCTATACCCTCTTTACCTCAACTGCCGAAACGTTGCCGCACGAGCCGTTCCCGGTCATGATGATCACGGTGCCGTTCGTCGTCTATGCCATTTTCCGCTACCTGTACCTGATCTACAAGCAGGACGGCGGCGGCAGTCCCGCCGATCTGGTGCTGAAAGACGCGCCCCTGGCGTCGTGCATTGTCCTGTGGGGGCTGACCTCGGTGGCGCTCCTGGCGGTGTTTGCGTCGTGACTGAACATCAGGCGAGAGGCGAGAGGCGAGAGGCGAGAGGCAAGAGGCGAGAGGCGAGAGGCGAGAGGCGAGAGGCGAGAGGCGAGAGGCGAGAGGCGAGAGGCGAGAGGCGAGAGGCAAGGAGTGAGGGGTGAGAAGCAGTTTGAGACAGGCGGGTACACTCTGTGACCTCTGTGTCTCTGTGGTTGTAGAATGCTCTGGACGGGAATGTGATCACATTCATCAAGTGGGGCGGTTCCATCATTACCGATAAAACGCAGCAGGAGCGTGCAGACGCCGAGACCATTCGTCGTCTGGCGGGCGAACTGCGGCAGGCGCTGGATGCAGCGCCGGATAGACGGGTCATCGTCGGGCACGGCAGCGGTTCGTTTGGGCACGTCTACGCGCAGCGATACGGCATCCACCGCGGGTTGGCGCCCGATGCCGATTGGATGGGCTTCGCACTGACGTCGGCTGCGGCGCTGCGTTTGAACCGGATCGTCGTCGACGAACTGCTGGCGGCTGGTGTTCCGGCGCTGGCACTCCAGCCCTCGACGACCCTGGTCGCACATGGCGGACAATTGGTGCGCTGGGACACCGACGCTCTCGAACGCGCATTAAAACATTGGCTTGTTCCCGTCATCCACGGCGATGTCGCCTTCGACGAAGTCCAGGGAAGCGCCATCATTTCGACCGAGCAACTGCTGGCGCACCTGGCAGCGCTGCCGGCGCTTCAACCCAACCGTATCGTCCTGGTTGGCGAATCCGGCGTTTATACCGCCGATCCGCGCACCAACCCGAACGCCGAACGGATTGCGCGGATTGACCACCACAACGTTGCCGATGTGCTGGCAGGAACCGGCGACTCGCACGGCGTCGATGTGACCGGCGGCATGCGCAGCAAAGTCGAACTGATGTGGCGACTGGTGCAGGCGATCCCGTCACTCCAGGTCTATTTCATCGGTCCGGCGCCAGGGTTGCTGCATCGCGCCCTGCTTGGGGATGCGACAGTCGAGGGGACGGTGATGGTTGCAGGTTGAAGGCGGGAAGGTGTTACGTTGAACGTTGAAGGTGGAACGTATCCAACCCTTGAGGTCTGCGTCGTGGATCAGTCTCCCACTGTTATTGTCGTTGGAGGAACGATTCCGGTCCTCTTCCAAAAACGCCGCGCGACCTCAAGGTCTGGAGGAAAGTCGTTGCACGATTGCTATCAAATCGCATACCTCACAACCCATATTTCAGGGTAAGATACTGGTGAGACGATCTGCAACCGCATTTCGCTTTTCGCGTACATGGCAACGAA
This sequence comes from uncultured Roseiflexus sp., assembly GCA_937935075.1. Classification (GTDB taxonomy): domain Bacteria; phylum Chloroflexota; class Chloroflexia; order Chloroflexales; family Roseiflexaceae; genus Roseiflexus. The sequence continues at coordinate 2,510 of CALGYB010000010.1, forward strand.
TGACATCTACGTCCTCGCCACAGGAGACAACCCATGCCACTGCTCGACATTGTTGAATTCGTTGACTCCACGGGCAAAACGCTGGCTGCGCGCGTTCCGCCGGATGGCAATGGCGAATTGCGCCTCGGTTCTCAGTGTATCGTGCGCGAAGGGCAGCTTGCTTTCTTTGCGCGTGACGGGCGCTTCCTCGATATGCTGATTCCGGGTCGGCACACGCTGACGAGCAACAATATTCCGCTGCTGATCGACTTCATCAAACTACCGTTCGGCAGCAAAAGCCCATTCCGCGCCGATGTCTACTTCGTCAGCCTGCATCAGCACACCGATCTGAAATGGGGAACGCCACAACCAATCCCGATGCGCGATGCGCAGTTCGGCATGGTGCGGTTGCGGGCGTTTGGCACATTTATCATCCAGGTAGCCGAACCCCGCCGCTTGCTCACGGCAGTGGTCGGCACCCGCGGTCGTCTGACGGTGCAGGATGTCGAGGAGCAACTGCGTAGTTCGATTATTGCGCGCGTTGCTGATGTCATTGCCGAGCGCATGCGTGAGCGTCAACTCTCGGTGCTCGACCTTGCGACCGAGTATGATGAACTCTCGGAAATGGCGTACGAAGCGTTGAAGGACGACTTTGCCGCGCTTGGCTTGCAGTTGACGCGCTTCTACATCAACACCATCAGCGTGCCCGAAGAACTTGAACGACGTCTCGATCAGGTCGGCGGCGTGGCGGCATTTGGCGGGATGGGAGACTACACGCGCTTCAAGGCGGCTGAGGCGCTGCAGGATGCTGCGCGCACGGGCGGTGACAGCGCAGTTGGCGCCGGTATCGGGTTGGGGGCAGGGATGAACCTGGGGGCGCTGATGGGCCAGGCGCTTCAACAGCAGGCGCCAGCGCCGCCTCCTGCACTGCCACAAGCGGAGAAGCCTAAGACCCCGGCAGCAACATCGGGAGCGACGGCGACGAAGAAATGCCCGCAATGTGGCGCTGCAATGCCAGCCAACGCCAAATTCTGTAGTGAGTGCGGCACATCCCTTCTCCCGGCGACATGCCCGCAGTGCGGTCATGCCGTGACGCCGGGGGCGAAGTTCTGCATCGAATGCGGTGCGGCGTTGAAATAACCAGGTTACGTGTCCGGCTCAAGATAAAAACTAAGCGGATAGCCCGCTTCACGCGCCGCGTGGTGCGCCTCATAAACGCGGCGCTGCGCTTCCTCGTAGGGAAGCGTCACCACATGCGCCCGACCATTGTGGTGCGCTTCGAGCATAACCGCAACCGATTGCTCGAAGCCAAGCTCGAAAATCGTCAGCAGTACCATCACCACAAAGTCCATTGGCGTCACATCGTCATTTTCGATGATGACGCGATATGGACGTTCCAATTCTTCTTCGGTGACGATGACATATTCCGTTGTGGGGATGGTTGTCGTGAGTGGAACAGACACTTCTGCAGCCATTGTGTCACAACTCATACGTTTCAGCCGTCAGGAAACAGACGACTCTGGATTCCACCATCTGTCTTGATCATACCATACTGTCGGGTGCTGTGCCGGTCACATTCTCGGTTGGAAAGCATGCTTGACTTCACCGCAACAAGCAACCACGAAGGTCACCAAGGGACACGAAGGACATGCGCTTCATGGTTCTTCCCCGTCGCGCGCTTCGGGTCCTTGGTGGTTATGCCTTTGTCACCGCGAAGGTCACCAAGGGACACAAAGACGCTTCATGGTTCTTCCCCGTCGTGCGCTTCGGGTCCCTGGTGGTTATGCCTTTGTGCAGTGGACTCATGCTTACGACTCATCCTTCAAACGGTCGTCGCTGCCGAAGAGCAGGTTTTGGCCAACCCACCCCATCACCGGCGGACCGGAGGCGCGACGCATTGTTTCGCGGTACCAGGCGTCGTGTTCGGCTGGCGTGCGAAAGACCGGACAGTAGTTGCGCGAACTCCACAGACGCAGAAACTCGTGACGTTCCAGGGTGCGATTGCCGGGATAGCGCTCCGGCACACCGTCGCCATCACGATCAATGTCGTTGGTTGCCAGATCGAAACGCCCCAACTCTGGCCACTGCGCATCCACCAGGTAGTACTCTTCCCGCAATACGCCGGAGGCGTCGCGGTATGGCAGGCTGTACCCGACGAGCACCGTCGCGTGCTGGCCCCACAGACGCACGCTTCCCATCTGAAGCGCCGGATAGATATCGACGATTACCGGCGCCCCACGATCGATCAGTCCACGCAATACTCGCTCGGCGTCGGTGTGCGAAAGATTGCCGAAATGGGCGCCGTAGCCGCGTCGCCGCAGTTGCAACACCTTGAGCGGCGGCAGGGTTCCGCCGAGTTTCGGCTGAAAGAACAGACTCGCCTCGCGGATGAACTCGTCCTTCGTAAAACGCGGCTCGCCGTGCAACAGATTGAGCGCATTGGCAAGCGACGCGAAACTGCACTCGTTGAACCCCTGCCCGCCGACGGGCCAGGCGTCAGGGTCGGCATTCGTCACCACACTGCGGACGTAGGGAGGAAATGAGGACATGGGTGTGCCTCCGCGTATCGTCAGGAGTCATACGACTGTCGATCCTCTCGCCTCTTGCCCGTCGCCTTATGCCGCGCTCCAGCCCCGACGCCATCCCTGCCTGCGCCAGCATTTCCGATCCTCTCGCCTCTTGCCCATTGCCTTATGCCTCTACTACCGTTCGCACCCCGCGCCGCCATACGCGCCACAACGCCCCGATTTCCGGCGGTCCGGTGAAGATATATGCCAGCCACACCGCCCAGAGCGCGGGCCAGACGTAGACCAGCAGCAGTGCGATACCGACCGCAGCCCATCCCAGCACGCCAGACACGACCATGGGCGTGCGCGTGTCGCCGATGCCGCGCAGCGCGCCGCCTATCACGAATGTACCCGCCCAGAGCGGCTGCGCCAGTGCGACGACCTGCACGGCGGCTGCGCCGATTGCGATCAGTTCGGGATCGTTGCTGAAGATGCCGACCAGTTGCGGCGCGAACAGAATGAAGAGCACCCCCAATCCGCCCATCCAGAGGATCGCCCAGCGCATCGCCACATTCGTTACAGCGCGCGCTTCGTCAGCGCGCCCGGCGCCGATCGCCTGCCCGACAAGCGCCGTTGTCGCCAGGCTGAATCCAATTCCCGGCATAAACGAGAGCGAGAGGACGTTGAGCGCAACGCGGTGCGCCGCAAGCGCCACGGTGCCAAGCCCCACGACGATCGGTGTCAATGCTGCGAACGAGGTAATGATGATAATCTCCTCCAACGCAGCGGGTGCGCCAAGCCAGAGCACCTCGCGCGCTGCACCCCAGCGTGGTCGCCATGTTCCCGGTCCGCCGACACGCACCCGGGTGCTGACACGCAGCAGAATCGCCAGGAAGAGCACAGCGCCCGCCACGCGCGCAATGAGCGTACCCCAGGCGCTGCCCGCCACACCAAGCGCCGGCAAGCCCAGATGACCATAGATCAATCCCCAGGACGCAATCAGGTTCAGCACATTTGCGAGCGCCGTGATCATCATCGGCGTGCGGCTGTCGCCGGCGCCGCGCAACACGCTTCCGCCGATCAGCATCAACGCCAGCACCGGGATGCTCGCCGCACTGATCGTCAGATATTCCGCCGCCACCGAGGTGGCGTCCGGCGCCATGCCGTACAACGCCACCACCGGTTCTGCGAAGATCAATCCGGCGAGGGTGATCGGCAGCGATAGCGCAATGCCCCAGATCAGCGCCTGACCAGCGACGTGACTCGCCCGTGTGCTGTTGTTCGCGCCAATTGCCTGTGCGACCAGCACCGACGCGCCAACTGACAGCGAACTGAGCGCTGCCATTACGATGAATAAAACATTGAGCGCCGCGCCGACGCCTGCCAGCGCGACGATGCCGATCCCGGCAACCAGAATCGTGTCGGCGATGCCGAGCGCGGTATGGAGCAGGTTTTCGCCAATCGCCGGCAACGCCAGACCCATAACCCGGCGGCGCAATGACGGTCGATTGAGGGATTTATCGTGCGCCTCCACCGATGGTGCAACGGGCGCGATCGTTTCAGCAGCTGATGGAACGATGTCTGGGATGGTCACATACTCCTCCAACAGGGACGGCGAATAAACAAGTAGCACGCTCTGTGTTCACGGCGCCTGAAAGGTCGGCGACGTTCCACCTTCGCACCTGCAACCCTCCAATGCTACGCCGTCGTCTGCCGGAAGGATGCCGCACGGCGTCCCATCTCCTCGCGCAAAGCGTGGTGATCGTGCGTAATGTAACGCAATGCGCCAAGATAGAACACGAAGCAGAGCGCCCAGGCAGTGACACAGATCCAGGTGATCGCGGTTTGCAGGTTGTACATATCGGCAATAATGCCTGCCAGAAGCGGCGCGAGCGCCGCACCGCTGTTCTCGATGAAATACTCGACCGCCTGTGCCGTGCTGCGCACCTCCGGCACTGTCACGTCGTACACGGTTGCGATGACGTTGGGCGATGAAAGCGGCATAAAGAGCGCCGTCAGGCACATGAACACGAAAAACGTCGTGCGCGCTTCGACCGGCGTTTGCATCGCCAGATAGAGGAAGATCGCCCCCATCAGCACCCCGACGCTCGAGACAATGATCCGCCCGCGCGTCGTGCGTCTGAATGCCCAATCGCCTAACACGCCGCCAATAAAACTGCCGCTCGCAAGGATCAGGATGACCGGCGCAACAGTCAGCAGAATACTGCTTTCGTCATAGCCACGCTCACGCGCCAGATAGGTGAAGAACCAGTAGGTGATGACATTCCAGGGAAAAACGCCGGCAAATCCCTGAAGAAAAACGAACCACATCGTGCGTTTTCCCAGCACGGCACGCATCTCCGCCCACGAGAAACGAAACCGCGCCATCTCGGTCATCCCCTCGAACTCCGGTTCCGCCTTGCCACGCGGCATCTCACGAACGCCAAACAGAATGACCAGCGCAACCACAATCCCCAAACCGCCGGTAAAGAAGAAAATGGTGCGCCAGCCGATCTGCGGCGCCAGCATCAGCGCCAGCACCATGCCGATCAGATAACCGATCGGTTGCGCCAGTTGCAGCAACCCATACACCTTGCCGCGCAGGTTAGGACCGAAATAGTCAGCGACCAGCGCGTACATACCAGGATAGGATGAGTCGTCGATGCCGGTGGAGGCGCGCGCTGCCAGGAATGCCGGATAGGTGCGCGCCACCGCGCTGAGCCAGGTCGTCGCGCCCCAAATGAACGATGCCAGCGCCAGCAGCCGCGCGCGGGCAAATCGGTCATACAGATATCCCCAGATCGGGTAGAGCACGGATGCCACCACCAGCGCGCCGGTCGTCACTGCACCCATCTGGGTCATCGTGATGCCGAATTCATCCATAATCGAGGGGGTCAACGGTCCGATCAGCAGTTTATCCGCCTGGTGCAGCAGCATGAAGCAAAAAAATACCGCAATCACGAACCAGCGGTAGCCTGGACGGGGGGTATGCGTCATGGCGCAGCCTCGGATCATCAGAACGGCGAAACGCATACATTATAGTCCAAATGTAGGGGCGGGTCTCAGACCCGTCCCCACGTCCGTGACCCGCCCCTGCCCCTGCGCCCGTGACCCGCCCCACGCGCGTTCGCCGTCCGCCGCGGGGACCCGCCCCACGCGCCCGTGACCCGCCCACGCCGGGTCGCCATCCACCAGCGCGCGCCAATCGTAGGGGCGGGTCTGTGACCCGCCCCATACACCGTTGACCCGCCCCCGCCACGAAGCCTCAGAATGCCACCGCTCAATGCCCGTCGTGTTCCGCCTTAACCTCACTGAGCGTCGCCAATTCCTTGTAGTGCTGCCAGCGTGCGCGCACCGACGCCTCTGCTTTATGCAACAGATCTTCTGCACGATGCGGGTCGCTCTGCACCAGCATACGGTAGCGCGTCTCGTTGTAGACAAACTTCTCGAGCGGCAGTGTTGGATCTTTCGAGTCGATGATGAGCGGATTCTTCCCTTCGGCAGCCAGCATCGGGTTGTAGCGGTACAGCGGCCAGTAGCCGGTCTGCACCGCCAGTTTCTGCTGCTCGAGACCTTTGCGCATATCGATGCCATGGGCGATACAGTGCGAGTATGCAATAATCAGCGAGGGTCCGTCATACGCCTCCGCTTCCATGAAAGCGCGCAGCGTCTGCACATCGTCGGCGCCCATCGCCACTCGCGCCACGTAGATGTTGCCATACGCCATTGCAATAAGACCAAGGTCCTTCTTCGGCGCTGCTTTGCCCTTGGCAGCAAACTTGGCGACGGCGCCGATTGGCGTTGCTTTCGACGCCTGCCCGCCGGTGTTCGAATACACCTCGGTGTCGAGCACCAGCACATTAACGTTGTACCCCGACGCCAGCACGTGGTCGAGTCCGCCGTAGCCGATGTCGTATGCCCAGCCGTCGCCGCCGACGATCCAGACACTCTTCTTGACCAACACATCCGCCAGACTGAGGAGTTCGTGTTCGCGTTCGACGACATCCGGGAACTGACTGCGATCCAGCGTATGTAAACGCTGCTTGAGCAACTCGACGCGCTCACGCTGCGCCGCGATCCCGGCTTCGGTACTCTGATCCGCGTTCAACAGCGCATCCACCAGGTCCTGCCCGACGACCGGCGCAAACAGCGGCAGCAGTTCACGGACATGCTCAATCTGCTCGTCGAGCGCCAGACGCATGCCGAGACCGAATTCGGCATTGTCCTCGAAGAGCGAGTTGCTCCACGCCGGACCGCGCCCCTCGGCATTCTTCGTGTACGGCGTCGTTGGAAGGTTGCCGCCATAGATCGACGAACAACCGGTTGCATTGGCAATCAACGCTCGATCACCAAACAGTTGCGTCAACAGTTTGATGTACGGCGTCTCGCCACATCCCGCACAGGCGCCGGAAAACTCGAACAGCGGCACGAGCAATTGTGAGTTCTTGATCGATCCCGGATGCATGGCAGTGCGCGGAATATCGGGAATGCTCAGGAAGAAGTCCCAGTTGCGCACTTCACGCTCGCGCACGTCGATCAGCGGCTTCATGTTGATCGCCTTGCGCCCTACCTGTCGCTTGTCCTTCGCCGGGCAGACCTCGACGCACAAACCGCAGCCGGTGCAGTCTTCCGGCGATATTGCCAGAGTGTACTTGTAGCCGGGGAACTCTTTGAAGCGCGCCTCGCTGCTGAGGAAGGTTTCCGGCGCACCTTCGAGCAGCGCCGGTTCGTACACCTTTGTGCGAATAACCGCATGTGGACAGACATAGGCGCATTTGCCGCACTGAATGCAGATGTCCGGCTCCCAGACCGGCACTTCCAGTGCAATTGCGCGTTTCTCCCAGGCTGCCGTCCCGGTGGGGAAGGTGCCATCGACCGGCAGTTTGCTCACCGGCAGCGAGTCGCCTTCATAGGCGATCATCGGACCGAGCACCTCTTTGACAAACTCGGGCGCATTGTCGGGTACCGGCGGTCGGCGCGTCTTCGGTGAGCGGAACCCGGCGAATTTCTCGACATCGACTTCGTACAGGCGTGCAATGGCGGCATCAACAGCGCGGTAGTTCTGCTGCACCACTGTCTCACCGCGCTTGCCATAGGTCTTCTTGATGCTGCGCTTAATCTCGGCAATCGCATCCTCGCGCGGCAGCACGCCTGAAATGGCAAAGAACGCCGTTTGCATCACCGTGTTGACCCGGCGCCCCATCCCGCTCTCTTTCGCCACCCGGTCGCCATCGATGACGTAGAACTTCAGTTTCTTGCGCACAATGTCGTCCTGCACTTCGCGCGGCAGGTGATACCAGACCTCGTCCGGTCCATACATGCTGTTGAGCAGGAAGACCGCGCCCGGTTCCGCCGCCTTGAGCACATCGATGCGCTCCAGGAACGAGAATTGATGGCAGGCGACAAAGTTCGCTCGTTCGACCAGATAGGGAGCGCGAATGGGATCGGGACCGAAGCGCAGGTGCGACACCGTCATCGACCCGGATTTCTTCGAGTCGTACACAAAGTACCCCTGCGCATAGTTGTTGGTTTCTTCGCCAATGATCTTGATCGAGTTCTTGTTGGCGCCGACTGTGCCATCCGCGCCGAGACCGTAGAACAGGCAGCGCACGGTGCGCGGCGACTCGATCGAGAACGATGGATCGACATCCAAGCTGGTGTGCCCCACATCATCGACAATGCCCACCGTGAAATGATTCTTCGGCTGATCCTTCGTCAATTCGTCAAAGACGGCTTTTGCCATTGCGGGGGTGAATTCTTTCGACGACAGACCATATCGACCGCCGATCACCGGCAGGTGGCGTCCGCTCTCCGCCATCGCCGTCACCACATCGAGATAGAGCGGCTCGCCGCTGCTCCCCGGCTCCTTCGTGCGATCAAGCACCGCAATGCGCTGCACCGTCGCCGGCAATGCCGCCACAAAATGCGCCACCGAGAACGGGCGATAAAGGCGCACTGTCACCACACCGACCTTCTCACCGCGCTCTACCAGGAACTGCGCCGTCTCACGCGCCGTTTCCGCGCCGGAACCCATCATCACAATCACGCGCTCGGCATCCGGTGCGCCGGTGTAATCGAAGAGATGGTAGGCGCGACCCGTCAACTGTGCGAACTTATCCATCGTTTCTTGAACGATGCCGGGCGTAGCCGCGTAGAAGGGATTGACCGTCTCACGCGCCTGGAAGTACACATCGGGGTTCTGCGCCGTCCCGCGAATAATCGGATGATCCGGGCTGAGCGCGCGCGCGCGGTGCGCCTCGATCAGTGATGGATCAATCATCGCGTGCAGGTCGTCATCGGTCAATTGCTCAATCTTATTGATCTCGTGCGACGTGCGGAAGCCGTCGAAGAAATGGAGGAACGGCACGCGCGCCTTCAACGTCGCCGAGTGCGCCACCAGCGCCAGATCATGCGCCTCCTGCACCGACGACGACGCCAGCAGCGCCCATCCCGTCTGCCGCACCGCCATCACATCCTGATGATCGCCGAAGATCGACAGCGCATGCGCTGCAATCGAGCGCGCTGCAATATGAAAGACCGTCGGCGTCAGTTCACCGGCGATCTTGTACATGTTTGGGATCATCAAGAGCAGTCCCTGCGATGCGGTAAAGGTCGTCGTCAGCGCGCCGCGTTGCAACGCTCCATGACACGCACCAGCCGCACCGCCTTCCGACTGCATCTCAATGACCAGCGGCGGCGTCCCCCACAGATTGGGCCTTCCGGCGGCAGCCCAGGCATCCGCCAATTCGCCCATCGGCGTCGAGGGTGTGATGGGATAAATCGCAATAACTTCGCTCAAGCGATACGCGATGCTGGCAGCAGCTTCATTGCCTTCCAGCGTTACCCAACTCCGTTTCATGGTGACCTCCTCGCAAGCCAGAGCATGCAACAAAGAAGCGGCCTGGCGGATGCTGTCACGTCAGCCGACTCTGGCAAGAGATATGGCAAAAGGGAACACATTATTGTGTAGCACGCTTGACAGTATACGCCGCACCGGAAAGCCAGGCAGTGAAGAACACGCAACAGAGAGTGACGCTTCCTCGCCATAGTTCGTGGGGATAGACACAGGAAATGCTAACGGAAACGCATATTCGTTATGGAACGTTCACCGTGCGTAGCGACGTTCCGCCTCATCGCCGGCGCAGCCCGTGCTACGATCGGAAACAGATCAGGAGATAAGCGTTCGGAATATGCGCTTATACCGCATTTGGGGGAATGCGTGGGTCACTCCTGATGACGGGTGAGTCCTTCGTGTCTCCGCAATCAACGTCACTGAGGCGGAACGAGCGTGATCGATGTCCGCCAATCGAGAGTCAAGGCGGTGCTGCCTTGTAGCCGTTCTCACGATGAGGTGAGCGATGGAGCGCTATGAACAAGGGCTCATTTCCCCTGGACAGATCGACTCGCTGTTGAAACTTCGACTCGTTCTGCTGTTTGCCGAATATCCCTGGCTGAGTATGAGTACAGCCAACGCGCAGCAACGTCTGCGCGAAAGCCCGTGGGCGATCGCCGAGGCGCTCGATGAACTGGCAAACACCGGCTTGCTGAGCAAAACAGAATGTTGCGGTCAACCGATGTATCGGCTGACCGCGATGCCGGATGATCGCCTGCGTCTCGAACGGCTTGCCCGCAGTTTCGACGACCCGCAGCGCCGGGACGAACTGTACGACCTGGTGCGCACCGCCAGCGAAGAGCGTCGCTACCGCGAGATAGTGATGCCGCGCGCCGGTATGCTTGCCGCACCGGAATTCGACGCATTCGTTATCTGATGGCTCACCAGACTGCCATCACACGAGTCGGCCCGCCGGAACCTGCCGCAATCTTCGGCGCACCCACAAAGAGCGTCGCGCCACTTGGCGGGATCGACTCCAGATTCGCCAGGTTCTCTAACCCCCAGCGGTTGGTCGGCAGCAGCGTGTAGTGAACGGCAAACGTCGTCGATGGTCCATGGTCGAGGCTCAAGGTATCCACGCCAATGCCGGAGATGCGCCGTTCGGTCAGCAAAAAGTCAATCGCATCCTTGCCAAAGCCCGGGAAGTGCATCACACCGCTGCTGTCGGTATTGCGAAACGCCTCGACCGAGGCGGCTCGTGCGCCCCAACCGCTCGCCATGAGCACGGCGGCATTGTCGGGAATGCGCCCGTAGCGTCGCTCCCAGGCGCGAATGTCGTCCGGCGTCACGACCGAATCAGGATCACGGCGCACTTTTTCGGTGATGTTGATCACCACTGCCGGAACCACAAGATTTTCCACCTTCAACTGGTCAACAAACAACCCATTCGGCGCAAAATGCACCGGTGCGTCCATGTGCGTCCCTGAATGCTCCCAGTAGGTCAGGATGCTGCCATAGTAGCCATCCTTGTCGTGCGAGACCGCCTGCTGAATGCGGAATGGCGCCGCGCCGGGAAAGAGCGGAAACTGCGTCCCAAGCACATGGGTCAGGTCGAGCACCTGGCGGAATGTGGTGCGGCGCACCGTCGCCGCCTGCGCCGACCCGAGCGGCAACGCAGCGGCGACGGCAGCGCCAAGACCGAATTTGAGCAGGTTGCGGCGGCTGATTTCAGGAGACCGCATGCTGGCGAGCGTTTCCGGGGGACACATCCTTAACCTCCTATCATACGGCTGACACGGATCCGGCAGCGCCTTCGTCTCCCAGGTACGCCAAAGAACCCCACGGGCACAACCCGGAGTCGCATAGCGCGCCCTTGTGACGGAAGGCGCAAAGAGTAGCACGATAAAGTGTAGTATAATTGCAGGAGAGGAGACCGTCAATCGACAGGATGCGCCGGTGCTCGCTGAACATGATCGTCGGTATCTGCTGGCGGCAGGCATGGCGACGAGTATGCTCCTCTGCCTGATTGTCGCCGTGGCGGTGCAGTATGTTCGCCCGTCGGAGATACGCACGCACAAAGACGCCATTGCCGCTACGCTGCGCCGGCATGGCATTCCCTACCAGGAAATCACATTTTCGCAAACGTGGGAGGAAAGCGTCAATCTGCGGGTGTTCAACGCCGCCGTGCAGGTGCGCCTCGCCGATGGACGCATGCTCCACGGGTGGATCGGGTGTGAGCAGGGTGACCGGGTGTGCTTTCTGGTGCTGCGCAGCGCCGGCATCAACGGTGCGCGCTTGCCCGAAATCACGGCGCGCCGTCGTCCAGCGTGGCAACGCTGGATCGATCAGGTCATCGCCTGGTTCAGTGAGCAGTGGACAAGCAGCGGTTATTCCTCAAAAATGGCAGCCACAGGCAATTGCCATCCCGGCACGACCTCGCCGCCATCCAGCGTGTTGTTCTCATGAAGAATGGCATAGGCAGATGCCTGATACACCGTGACCGTGCGCCTTCGGGGATTGACGACAACGACTGCGCGCGTCCCGGCATCAAGCCAGTCAGTCACCTTTTCATCCACGTCGGCATAGAGATCGTGTGGTGAAACCGCCTCCACCACGAGATTGGGCGCGCCGGGCCAGTATCCAGTGGCATCCCGCGCATCGAGCGTGCGTTCACGGCGAATGAATGCGACATCAGCTGCACGCACAGTATCGGGGTTTTCATGCAGAAGAAATCCTGTCTCCGCAGCACACACTGTGCCCAACCTGGGCGTGCGGACAAACTGATCGAGCGGCGTAGCCACGTTCATCACAATGCGGCCACGCTGATATCCGGCTGACGACATACGGCGCAGTTCTCCCCGGACGAGTTCGTACCGGAATCCATCGGCAGGCGTGTGGAACAACTCATCCGCTGTCATCAGGCGCTGAATCACAGACATCGCTGGACTTTGCTCCTCTCTGCCAGGCAATAGCCAGAACTGGGGCATGAAGTATAGCACAGCGCGGCACAGCGATCAGGCTGCGCACAAGCGCTCCTCGTGCAACAATGGATCTGGTCGGACATAAGCCGCAGCATTCCCTGTCGGCTTACGCCTGTTCCGCTATCACAACACATGCTACCGCTGCACCAGCGGCAGCATCACACGCGCTCCCGCCGTTATACGCAGCGGTGTCAGCGGATCGCCGAGCAGCGCATAGGTGAAGATCGTTTCCTGACAGCATGCACTGCCGGTGAACAGTTCCCGAAAACCGGCGCCGGTCAATGCACCGAGCGGCACGGCACGTTCAACTCCCACATCCGGCGCCGGCGACCAGAAGGCGCGGAAGAATCCCTGCTGCAACTTGTCGTGCCCATAGGAAACGCCAAGCCCCGTTGGACCCCAGACCGCCACAGCGCCGCCCTTCTCGTGCAACAACAGCGCCTCATCGAGAGTCATGCCCACGTATGAGGGCCATTGAAATGCGCTACTCAGACAGGTGAGCGCCAGCACGACCGGCAACCGCTCGCCATTCGTCAGCGCCGCTACGTCGGAACGATGGAGCAGCCAGTTCTCCGGTGCGCTCAACTCGGTCACCGCCCACTGCTGCTGATGCGCATGCCCGATGTAGGCAACAACCGCCGCGCCATTGCTCAACTGCTGCAACGTCTCTGCTCGCGCCGCTGCTGCGGTTGGGATTTGACCGGGACCGTTGCCAAAAAAGACCCGGCTGATCTGAACGCCTGTCGGCTGGAGCGCAATACTTGCTTCCGCCTGGTCAGCAAAATCGCCGCTTGTGTCCGCATCATCCGCCAGGTAGATCATCCGGCTACGCCACGTCCCACCAGTTGCCGCCGTTTCGTACCGGATAATTTTGGCGACCAGCATCTGCAACTCAGCAGCGCTTTTCACCGGCAGCCGTCCCAACCAGACGTCCGGCAACCGATCATCGGTGGGGCGCTCGCCATCAAGCTGCGCGTAACACGTTTCACACGCGGTTTCGCCCAACCACGGATCGACCATCGCCAGGTACGGCGGAATCAGGTTGACGTTCTTCGCACCGCGATCCGTGTAGTCAAACGGATCGGAACTGCCGTCGCCGACCAGTGTCACTGCCTGGGGGCGCGTCCATTGCAGGAAGGCGCGGATCGCACCAGGATCAACCTGACCGTAACTCCAACCATCATAAATATGCTGCACATCGACCACTGCCACATGGTACCCCTGCGCGCGCCGCAGATCGACGAGCGGCGTCAGCGCAGCGTGCAGCATGGCAGGGGTAATGTACAGCACATCGCCGGTTGGCAATGATGGCGGCGTAAACGGTTCAACCTGCGGTGTGAAGGCGGTCCCGCCACCGGTCAGCAGATACGACCGCCCCGGCAAACCATCCTCAAACGCAGAACCGACAGGCAACTGCAATCGCACCGGCGCCGCGGGATCGGTGATGTCGTAGATATCGAACCCGTCAGGCACATCGGTCAACCGATAGGCGCGCTGGTCTGGCGCTCCATGAAAGACAGCGCCTTTCCCGCCGAACTGCAACTGCACCAGGCGCAGCCATTCAACCGCATCCACGGCAACCTGCACATACCCGGCGATCGCGGTCAGCGTCAGGCGCGCCTGCGTGGCTGCGGCGGGACTGCCCGCCACACCGAGCGTCAGAGTCGTATCGCCGCTGCCATTCCACTCAACCGACGATCCGCTGCTCGGCTCGACAGACGCGGTCAGACGCCGGGCGCCGCCCGATTGTGCATGGACGTAGACCGTCAGGGTTACCATGCCGGTTGCTGCTGGCAGAGTCGTCGTTAACGGAACGGTCATGACCGCCTGATCGTCCGCCGCCTGCCCCGCTTCGGCGCGCAACAGCTTCGCAAACCAGTGATCGCCGTCGCTGCCAGGACGCCGCGAATCATAGTAGTTCGTTCCACGCACGACACCCCGCTCCAGCGCGCTGGACGGAGCTTCACCCGGTGGTATGCCAGCCGCACGTGATGAAACGCGCAGTCGCGCACCATCTTCGAGGGTCACCCAGTACGTATCACTGCGGTTCCAGCGATCGCCTGGCGGCGGCGCGTAGAAGCGCAGTTCATCGTCGGGATCGCCCCACACACTATTGCCGTTCGCGTCATGCAGTTCGAGCGGAATTTCCACCCCGGCGCGGCTGAGCCTGATGCGCGCCGAAGCCCCGACGATCGCCGGGGGCAGAACGCTGACCGGAATGACCTGCATCCCTGCACGGTCCACCCGCACCCGCAGCGCCGGAGACGGCGGAAAGTCCGGCGGACGACCAGAGGCAGGCGCTGCCAGGGATGCGGCAGCGGCAGGAACGGGAGCGTCATCCAGCGGAGTCGCGTCTTCAATCAGCGCCTCGAGCATGCGCACCATGCGCGCCTGCCCATCACGCAGGTAGACCGGGTTCAGCGCCAGCACAGCCAGCCGCTCGCCGCGCTGAGACGACTCGCGCAGAACAAACACCGGCGCCACGGGCAGATTATCGGGTTCGCCCGCCCATGGCGCATCATCGAGCGCCAGCACACGTGGCGCAACAACCGCATCACCAATGACATGCAACGCAACCAGAACCGGTTCAACCGGCTGGGATGGATCAATCCCGGTCGGCTGCCAGACGATCCGCGTTCGGCTGCCCATCGTCTGAACAACCAGCGTTTCGCCGCCATGATCGATGGCGCCGGCAGATGTCGCAGCACCCCGCACACTACCGATGACCAGCGCAAGAACGAGAGCAAGACGTGTCATCATTGCAATTCAGGCAGCACAGGCAGCAACGCTTCTGCCGCGCCATTCTCCTCCGGGTTATATCTTACGGCTGCGTGTTAATAAACCGCCAGCCACAACAATCAGCGCCAGCAAGAGCAGAATCAACGGTGCGCCACCGGCGGCGGACGCTCCGGTTCCAGGCAAGGTGACAGGAATCGATGCGGTTGGCGTTGGCGTCAGAGTTGGCGTTTCGGTCGAAACAACAACCGTCGCAGTCGGCGTCGTCGTCTGTTGTTCCTGCACCGGCGTCTCCGGCGGGGTCGTCGGCGGCGGCGTCTCCGTGGGCAGTGGAGTATCAGTCGGGCGCGCTTCGACCGTTTCGGTCAACGCCAGCAACGGCGCATGCGGAATGGCGCGCGGCGCTGCCGCTTCCATTACCCGGGCAAAACCTGTCAGCAATCCGGCTGCGAAGATGCCAGCGCAAATTGCAATCACAAATCGAGGCATGCAAGGCGCTCCTTATCCCTGTAGTACGCGATTGCGGTTATAGTAGCAGAGATGCCCCGGTTCTTCAAGCGTCTTCATCATCCGCTTACACCGCCTCGCCAAGTTTCACCGCCTCGAAGATTCGCATCCGGCGCAAAAGCAACACAATTGCGACAATCGTCACAGTGAGCAGCCCGCCGGAGATTCCATACACCAGCGCAATCCGTTCCCAATCGATCTGCACGACGAACGGCGGCGTTTCCGGGTAGACGCCCGTCCGCACCTGAAGGAACGGAATGAACAATCGGCTTGTCAGAATGCCAACGGCCGTTCCAAGCGCTGCGCCAAACCCAACCACCAGCGTCTGTTCAAACACCAGCACCATGCTCAACTGCCGTGTACTCAGGCCAATCGCGCGCAGAACCCCCAGCTCCACCAGCCGCCGTTGAAACGAGAGCAGGGTGTAGGCAACGAACCCGATCACGGTGACCACCGTTGTCGCCAGAAAACCGACCGAGAGCAACCCGAACAGACCCTGCCGCTCCGGTCGGCGCAGATCGAGGTCGAGCAGCGTCTGCGGCGTTGACCGGATCATGCGCAACCCATACCCGATCCCTGCTGCCGCGACCGCTTGCAGGTTTGCATCTGGCGCCAGCGATAACCAGACCTCATATGGGTACTGCCCCCCTTGCGAGTCGAAACTGTAATCCAGGTTTCCAATGACGAATGGCAGCCCCTGATCATAGAGCGTTGGAAAGTAGGTGAGCGTGCCGACAACGGTAAAGGTCACATTCTGCGTCTGCCCGCGATCATTCATCGCCAGCGTGAAGCGGTCGCCAATCCGCAGCCCGCGCTCCCGTGCAAACGTTTCCGACACCAGCGCTGCATCAGGGTAATCCGCCAGACGATTCATCAGCGCGCCAAGCGACTCATCGGCATAGTCAGGACGCCAGGCATCCGCCAGCACCGCCGCGAGCGTCGTTCGGTCGACGCCATAGAAGATGCCGCCGGTGGCAGGATTATTCCCTACGATAATATCCACTTTGCCCGGCGCCACCCGCGTAGCGCCGGTCACCCCTGGAATAGTCAGATATTCTTCCATCGGCACGAACAGATATGCCGTGCTCGGCGTCGTATCGGCTTCTCCGGTCGTTCCCAGCGTACCGCCGCTCAGATCGAGGCTAGTTTCCGCCAGCGCAATTTCCCGGTCGCCGGCGATGTTTGCCGAGGTAACCGCTGCGCCCGGGTACGCCAGGCGCACATCCGCTGCACCCCGGTAGTAAGCCCGTTCTTCACTGTGACGATCGAGGGTCAGCGCCATGGATGACGTGAATGTCGCCAGCGCCAGCGTCAGCGCCACCAGCAGCGCCGGTCCGCCATACGTTCCCGGTGTGCGCGACAGGAAGCGCAGCGCCGTGACCAGCGCCACCCCCGGCGCCTGCCCCGCAACCCATGCCAGCACCCGCAACAGCAGTGGCAGAAAGCGCATGCCAATCAGCGCACCGGCGAAAACCATCAGCGCCGGCGCCAGCAGCAGCAGCGGATTGCGGAACGGATCGTCCGCACCGACGGTCACGCCCGGCACGCCGATCATACCACTCAGCCTTAACTGTTGATAACCATAGAGTGCTGGCATCAGCAGGAGTACATCGAGATAGAGCCGTTGCCAGACAGGGGGGCGTGTGGCGCGCGCGCGTTCGCTCTTATACGAAATAATCGTGCGACCGGCGGCGCTCAGTGCCGGCAGGAGCACCGCCGGCAGCGCCAGGAGAATGGTCGCCAGCGCGTGCCAGGGGCTGGCAGGCAGCAGCGTTGGCGTGGGAACATCGAGCAGTGCGAAACGCAGAAACGAGACCGTCCAGGCAATCAACTGCGCCAGCGCCCATCCCAGCGGTAAACCAGCCGCCCACGCTGCGGCGCCGAGCAACAGCACTTCACCAAGCGCCAGTCCCAGCACCTGCCAGCGTGAACTGCCGCGACTGCGCAGCATCGCCATCTCCTGCTGCTGACGCGCGACGGTCATTTCGGTGACCTGCACCACAAAGTACCCGATCACCACCAGCAACGGCACGGCAAACAGCGCCAGCGTAACGGTCAACACTCGCACCTGATCACGATGGCGTTCCAGCGCTTCCATTGGTGAACGCGCCAATTGAGCGCCGGGCAGCAATTGCTGAATGTCGGCGGTCACCGTCGCAATCCGCTCCCGCAGCCGCTCGACATCGCTGCTGCGCACACTGCTGCCATCGATCGCGGTATACCATGCCGCCAGCGTGACGAAGCGCGCATCGGGAACATCGACAAGCCGGATGAAACTTGCTTCCGGCACAAGAAACACATCGCTGTACGTTGATGGCGTCTGAAACCAATAACTCGCATCGGCGTCCGCCGGTCGCCAGATGCCCGCGATCCGCACCAGCACATCAATGCGCGGTCCGCGACCGGTCGATTGCACCAGGTACAGATCGTCGATCAGCAACGTATTCTTCGACGCCGTGGTTTCCGACACGAGTACGTCCAGCGGACCCTCGCCGGTGAACGGTCGCGGCAGATCGCCTTCGACAATCTGAATATGCCGCTCGATGCCGCTGAGAAACCCAATGCGGGCAAACACCACTTCTCGACCGGCGCCGTCGGGGAAGCCAACCCGCAATTTTTCCGTTGCGGCGAAGCGAACCCCCGGCGGCGCCGGCAGGTCGATCCCGGCTGCCGAAAGATTTCCCGCCAATTGATCCGCAACGAGATACTGCTGCCACGCAATCGACGGATCAGACGCGCCGCCGTACCGATAGATCATTGCGAATGGCGGCAACGGGTCGGCGATGGCGCGTTCGGTGAGCGCCGCCAGCAGAATGCGGTACCCCGACGCCTCGGCATAGACCGGAATACAGACAACCATGCCGACCGCCAACGCCATGCCGGACCAGACCGCCAGCGCCAACCCCGGATGGCTCAGCAGACGCCGCCAGATAACCGGGGGAAACGCCAGAACAAGACCCAGTTGACGAATCATGGCAGCGCCTCTTCACCCGGCGACACGCTCAACGTCTGTCGCAGGGCGCGGAAGCGCTCGTGTGCGCCGGCGAGGGTGGTCGGAACCAGATGGTGACGTTCACGAAGCGCTTCGAGATAATCGAGGATAGACTCCAGCGTCAGGCTATGTTTGTCATCATCATTGTCATATGCCGGACGATTATCGGACGTAAAGCAGAGCGCGCAGAACGATGCCGCATCTTCGATCATGCGCTCGATTGCCCGGTCGATCACCGGTTGATGGAGCGCTTCAAAGGTTCCGGCATCGATCCGCAGTTCATACGGCAGGTTGGTGATCTGCCGCTGATCGGGATCGGTGGTCACCGGAACATCGAGAAACGGCAGGTCGCCGGAGCGCTCGTGGTGGCGGTTATCAACATAGCGCGGGTGATGAGACACGTGTTCCCAGTCTACTCCGATCCGCGGAAGGACGAAGCCCGGCTGTGCAATCGATCCCTGGCGAAAACCGAGGTCATAGAGCAAGCGATAGGTCTCGTCGCTTGCCGAATGCTTGCAGGGGCGAAACGAACGCGGGCGAACGCCGATAGCGTCGGCAAAGCGTTCGGCAGCCTCGTCGATCAACCGGCGCTGCGTCTCCGGCGACAGCGTTCCCAGGAAGTTGCGGTACGACACCCTCTCCGCCTGCAACGGATTGACGTACAACCCGAGTTCGGCGCCACGACCGGCGAGCTCTTCGAGCAGCGGCGTATGCTCGACCGCGCACTGCGGCGCAAGAAACAGCGTCGGCGGGTATCCCGCCCGCAGCAGACGATTGGAGTATCCCTCGATAGCGCGCGCACTCTGCTCCCAAGTGCGCGGACCTTCCTTTGCCGTGCGGATGGCGATGCTCTCACAATCCATGGTGAAGAGCACATGAATCGTCAAACGGGTCGTCATTGGCGCAGGCTTTTTCGATTCGGCTTCTCGATGCGGCAGAATGCCCTGCATTGCTCTCTGATGCATTATAGCACACGCCCTTTGACCCAGGTGACGGTCACTTGCGCCCCTCGCACCGCGTCCCGGCGCCCGCCCTCGCTCCCCTCACCACCCGTGCATGCCGCGCCTGCCTGGGGTGACCGTCCCCTGCCGCTTCGGAGCGCACCGGTGATGGTCTTTATCTCCAATATTCCCACAAATGAATATGTGCAATATCGACAATCACGCTGTATTGGTTATCAAAAGTCAACGATTATGTCTCAAAAAGGTATTGCCAAACCCGATCTTCAATGGTATATTCTCTCCAAATCCCACCGATGGAATCCAACAGTGGCGTTGAGCGTCCTGGCTCTTATGCATCCTACTATCACGCTCAATCCCTGCGGCGCCACACTGTCGTGACCTCAATGACGCCTCTTTGCAGCGATGCGCCAACCTGCCTGAGCAACGTTCGACCGGCGGGCTGAGTTTTGGGATGCGCACACGATCAGGGAACAGCAAGCGGTTGTACTGGCACTACAATCGCGACCCTGGCGATCCTGCAGCCCGGCATGCAGCCGATCGACTCAGGTAACAGGCGATCCCTATGCCGCTGGCACCGGCATAGGGATCGATGCAGCGGCGGCGTGAGCGCCGATGCGGTGGCATTATAGCATATGTCCCCTTCCCGCTCATGCTGCCGAACCGATGATGTATGCGACCTGGATTGTCGCCAGGATTGTGTAGCGGCGGCGTGAGCATCAGTGCATATTCCACGGATCTCCTGCCCTGTTCCGCCGCCGCACGTCCGGCGCATTCCTCAGTTCGCGCAGTTGACGCTCACGCGCGAAGCGCCGCGCGTGTCGGTTCGATGGAAAGGAGCAGAACAATGCGGCAGGTTGCTTTCTACGGCAAAGGCGGGATAGGCAAATCCACTACGCAGCAGAACACAGCGGCAGCACTGGCGTCGATGGGGTATCGGTTGATGGTGGTGGGGTGCGACCCCAAGGCGGATTGCACCCGCCTGTTGCTTCGTGGCATGCGCCAGCCCTCGGTGCTCGACACGCTGCGCGATGTCGGTCCTGAAAGCGTGCAACTCGAGAAGGTGGTCGTTCAGGGATATGGCGGCGTCAAATGCGTCGAGTCAGGCGGACCTGAACCCGGCGTCGGCTGCGGCGGGCGCGGGGTGATTACTGCCATCCAAACCCTCGAAACCCTGGGCGCGTATAAGGACGATCTCGATTATGTTTTCTACGATGTCCTTGGCGACGTCGTGTGCGGCGGGTTTGCCATGCCCATCCGCGAAGGGTATGCCGAAGAGATCTACATCGTCTGTTCCGGCGAGTACATGGCGCTCTTCGCGGCCAACAACATTTGCAAAGGCATCAAGAAGTTCGCCGAACGCGGCTATGCCCGCCTCGGCGGATTGGTCTGCAACTCGCGCCTCGTCGAGAACGAACAGGCGCTGGTCGATGAGTTCGCACGCCGTCTCAACACGAAGATGATCCATTTCATCCCGCGCAGCAAGGACGTCCAGCGCGCCGAGATCAACAAGAAAACCGTCATCGACTACGATCCCGATCTGCCGCAGGCGCGAGAGTACCGCGAACTGGCGCGCAAGATCGATGAGAACGACGAGTTTACCATCCCAACGCCTATCACCCAGGAAGAACTCGAAGATTTGATGCGCGAGTACGGCATTGTCGATTAGCGGCGCGCCAGCGTCATGGAGGCTTCAATGAACGCTTCATCCGCCGGATCGTGCCAGGGCGTCTGTTTTCCCAGAGTCGATCTGAGCACGCATCCGTGTTATAGCCGGGCAGCGCATTTCCGCTTCGGACGCATCCACGTTCCGGTGGCGCCCCGTTGCAACATCCAGTGCAACTATTGCATTCGCAAATACGCATGCCCAAACGAAAATCGTCCTGGCGTCACCATACGGGTGATGTCGCCCGACGAGGCGCTCCACACCGTCCGCCACGCCATCACCAATGACCCGCGCCTCCGCGTCCTTGGCGTGGCCGGTCCAGGCGATGCGCTGGCAAACCATGCAACCCTGAGCACGTTCGAGCGCGCGCGCGACGAATTTCCGCACCTGATCCGCTGCCTCTCCACCAACGGCTTGCTGCTGCCGGATCAGATCGACGCCATCGAGCGGGCTGGCATTATGACGCTGACCATTACGATCAACGCCGTTGACCCGGCGATCGCCGGGCAAATCTACGCTTATGTGCGGTATCAGGGCAAAACCTATCGTGGACGCGAGGCGTGTACGCTCCTTCTGCGCAACCAGCTGACCGGTCTTCGTGAAGCGGCGCTGCGCGGGATGGCGGTCAAGGTCAACTCGGTGCTCATCCCGGGCGTCAATGATCATCACCTGATCGATGTCGCGCGCGTCATCAAAGATCACGGCGCGTACATTATGAACATCATCCCGCTCATGCCCCTGGCGAAGTTCGCGCACCTGCCGGAACCCTCGCCTGACCTCGTCAACCGGGTGCGCGACGAGTGCGCGACGGTCATCGAGCAGTTTCGCAACTGCCAGCGGTGTCGCGCCGATGCCATCGGCGTTCCCGGCGAGGAGGGGTGCGGTACGGCGAACCAGGTCTGTATTCCGAAGTTTCTGGCGCAGCGGAAGGAGAAACGCGATGCAGTTCAAATGCAATCAGACCCTGCCTGAACGAGCGATCCATATCGCGCTCAAGGGACCGGGCGGGACGTGTCAGCGCGGCGACGGAACCAACTGTTTCATCGCCAGCAACGTTGCAACGACGCCGGGCGATATGACCGAGCGCGGCTGCACCTACGCCGGCTGTCGCGGCGTCGTCGGCGGACCGGTTAAGGACGCCATCCAACTGACCCACGGACCAATCGGGTGCGCGTTCTTTTCGTGGGGCTACCGCCCGCACCTCGCCGAAAGCGACTTTCATATCAAGTACACCTTCGTCTCCGACATGAACGAGACCAACATCGTCTTCGGCGGCGAGAAAAAACTGCTGCAATCGATCATCGAAGCCAACGCCGAGTTTCCTGATGCGAAGGCGGTCTTCATCTACAACACCTGTTCGACGGCGCTGATCGGCGACGACGGGCGCGATGTCGCCAAACAGGCGGAAGCAATCATCGGCAAGCCGGTAGTGTTCTTCGAGTGCGAAGGGTTCCGCGGCGTCAGCCAGTCGATGGGGCATCACGTCGGCAATGAGACGATTTTCCGCCAACTGGTCGGCTCGGTCGAGCCGGAAGGCGATTTCAGCCGATCAATCAATATCATCGGCGACTATAACATTAAGAATGACATCCGCACCTTCGAGTATCTCTTCGAGGCGCTCGGCTTACGGATCATCGCCCGTTTCACCGGAAATGTCTCGGTGGACGACCTGAAAATCATGCACAAGGCGGCGCTCAACATCGTACACTGTCAACGCTCCGCCACCTACATCGCCGATATGATGAAGGAAAAGTACAGCACCCCCTACATCAACGTCACCCTCTGGGGCATCAAGAACATGGCTCAGGCGCTGCGCGACACAGCCGCATTCTTCGGGCTTGAAGCGCGCGCCGAAGAGGTGATTGCCAGCGAAGTCGCCCGTATTCAGCCCCATATCGATGCATACCGTCAATGTCTGCAGGGGAAGCGCGTCTTCATTTACCAGGGAGGACCGCGCGTGTGGCACTGGATCGAACTCTTGCGCGAATTGGGCATGGAGACCGAGACGGCAGCCACGACCTTCGGCCACACCGACGACTACGAGAAGATTTTCAAACAGATCGCCGATGGCGCGCTGGTGATCGACAATCCGAACGTTCCCGAAATCGAAGAAATCCTGACCCGCCGCCGCCCCGACCTGTTCATCTCAGGCAACAAGGAGCGGTATGTGGCATACAAACTGGGCGTGCCATTCGTCAATGGGCATACCTATGACACCGGACCTTACGCCGGTTTTGTGGGCATGGTCAACTTCGCCCGCGACATCGACAAAGCCCTGCACGCGCCAGTCTGGAACGTGTTGCACCAGCACGCCCGACCCGCACCCGCCGATCGCCGCACAGCGCATGGTTTCGAGGAGGTGCCAGGATGACAAGTTTTCTCACAGTTCAGGAGCGCGCCGTTGCCATCAACCCGACCCGCTCATGTGCGCCGATCGGGGCGATGCTCGCCAATTACGGCATTCACGGCGCTATCACGATCAACCATGGCTCGCAGGGATGCGCCACCTATCCGCGGCACCAGATGGCGCGTCACTTCCGCGAACCGGTCGAAGTCGCCACATCCTCGCTCACCGAAAAGACGACGGTCTACGGCGGCAAACAAAATCTGCTCGCAGCGCTGAAGCATATCTGGGAACGGTTTCACCCGACCATGATCATGATCTGTTCGACCTGCCTCTCCGAAACGATCGGCGACGACATTCCTGCCATCATCGACGAGTTTCTGAATACATATCCGGACGTCACCATTCCGATCCTGTCGGTTAAGACGCCGTCGTATATCGGCAACCACACGACCGGCTTCGACAATTTTCTCAAGGAGATCGCGCTCAACCTGCCGGATCGCCGCAAAAAGAAAGGTGAAACCAACGGCAAACTCAACATTATTCCCGGCTGGGTCAACCCCGGCGACATCCGCGAACTGAAGCGCATCCTGCGCGAGATGGGGCTGCGCGGACTGTGGATCACCGACTACGAGGAAACCCTCGATGGCGGCTACTACAACCCGCGTCCCCACTTTCCGCGCGGCGGCACGACCGTCGAGGAACTGCGCAATTCCTCGAAGTCGCTGGCGACGATTGCGCTCCAGCGTCACATCGGCGGTGAAGCAGCGCACATCTACGAGCAGCGCTACAACGTTCCCGCCCACGTGTTGACCATGCCCATCGGTCTGAAAAACACCGATGCTTTCGTCGATACGTTGATTGCGATCACCGATCATGCCATTCCCGAAACGCTCGAGGTCGAACGAGCGCGCCTGCTCGACGCCCTGGTTGACACGCATATGTACACCTCGGGATTGCGCGTCGCCTTCTACGGCGATCTCGACCTGCTCGAAG
This sequence comes from uncultured Roseiflexus sp., assembly GCA_937935075.1. GTDB lineage: Bacteria > Chloroflexota > Chloroflexia > Chloroflexales > Roseiflexaceae > Roseiflexus. The sequence goes on from CALGYB010000010.1 coordinate 27,009, forward strand.
GACTGGTTGGGCTGATCGCCGAAATGGGCATGACCCCCGCATACATCCTGACCGCCGCCGACAATCGCGCCTGGGGGGAACGAATGGTCGAACTGACGGAAGAACTGGGGGTCGAGAGCGAGATCATTCTCAAGGGCGATCTGCACGAGCTGCACAAGCGGATCAAGCAACGACCGGTCGATCTGCTCATGGGACACTCGAAAGGCAAATTTATCGCCGAAGCGGAAAACATCCCGCTGGTGCGAGTTGGTTTCCCGGTCGAAGATCGCTTTGGCTACCATCGTCGATCTATCGTTGGCTACAATGGCGCAATTGCGCTGGTCGACGAGGTCACCAACGCCATCTTCGAGCGCCGCGCAACAACGGTTGTGAGCAACACCCTGATTGAAACCGGCGTCGAAGGACCAACCGACATTCCGATCACGCTACGCAATGGCGCCGCACACCATCCGTAGGGGGGTCCGTCTCAGCCAACATGTACGGGCGGGTCTGAGACCCGCCCCGACCCCGCGCCCCTGTACGGGCGGATCTCAGACCCGCTCTTCCGATGGAGCAGACAAGGAAAGGTGCACCAGGATGGACGACGTTCAAGGCTATGACGAAACTGCGGTCAACCACAACGAGCCGCCCATCCGCATCCACGGCGACTACCTGCTCATCGAGCATGAAGCCAATACGCGCACCATTTACCGGCGCGTTTCCGATGACGCAGCCCTGCACCCATATGTCAGCCGCATCACGCATGGTGAAGCAATCTACGCGCTTGTGGGGATCGAGGA
>CALGYB010000011.1 GCA_937935075.1 uncultured Roseiflexus sp.
GGAAGGTTGCAGGTAGTAGCGCCGTTGAATTGAAACGGCGTACCAATGCAACTCTGACGAAGGATGGGTTGAGCGCAGGAAACTGTGGGTAGCACCGTTGCATTGAAACGGCATACCAATGCAACGGCGGTTGTCTCGCAACGATAGTCGGCGCAAGGCGTGTTCGCCTTCCCTCGTTTTTACAGAATCTTTATCGTAGCCTTAAGATGACTTGACATCATCCGCATATAGTGTTTACAATCAGTATACACATCCCCGCATCTGTCAGAAGCATGGTGTAAGCCCTGGTACAGCACGATGTCGTGCGCCCAAGGGCGCTCTCCGCGAGCCGCTCTGATCGCATAGCATTGACGCTAGGAGGTGAACAGATGACACTCACCCACGCGCTTGGTTCGACCAACAATGTCGAAACCGCCGACGTTGTGGTACGTCCGCCGGAGGAGGCTGCCCGTAACGCGAACCTGACCGACTACGAGTCGGTCTACCGCCGTTCGATTGAGGATCCGCATGGGTTTTGGGGCGAGGCGGCGCAGGCGCTGCACTGGTTCGAGCCGTTTCACACCGTGCTCGATGAAAGCAACGCTCCATTCTACAAATGGTTTGTCGGCGGCAAGACAAACATGGCGTACAACGCACTTGATCGTCATGTGCAAACATGGCGCAAGAACAAGGTGGCGCTGATTTGGGAGAGCGAAGACGGCATTGTTCGCACCTACACCTACTGGCAACTGTACCGCGATGTCAACAAGTTTGCCAATGTCCTCAAATCGCTTGGCGTGCGCAAAGGAGACCGGGTGGCCATCTACACCGGTCGTTGCCCGGAGCAGGCGATCGCTATGCTGGCATGCGCCCGCATTGGCGCCGTTCACACCGTCGTCTACGGCGGTCTGTCGACCGAGGCGCTGCGCAGCCGTATCGATGATGCCCACGCCAAAGTGCTGGTGGTGGCGGATGGCAGCCTGTTGAACGGCAAGATTGTCAAACTGAAAGAAATTGCAGATCAGGCGGTCGATCACGCGCCGTCGATTGAAACATGCGTCGTCATCAAACGCACTGGGCACGAGGTCGATATTCGCAGCGGGCGCGACTACTGGTGGCACGATTTGATGAGCCTGCCGATCGCCTCGGCGCGCTGTGAGAGCGAGCCGCTCGATGCCGAAGACCCATTCTTCATCATCTACACCTCCGGCTCCACGGGCAAGCCTAAAGGGGTAGTCCACACCCTCGGCGGCTACATGGTGGATGTCTACACCACGCTGAAGTATGTGCTCGACTTTAAAGAAGAAGATACGCTCTTCTGCACTTCCGACGCAGGCTGGATCGTCGGGCACTCGATTGTGCTGTATGGACCATTGATGCACGGCATCACCACGCTGATGTACGAAGGTGCGCCCGCCTATCCCTACCCGGATCGCTGGTGGCACCTGATCGAGCGGCACGGCGTGACGCTTATGTTTACCGCACCGACCGGCGTGCGCGGCTTGATGCGTTACGGCGACGCCTGGCCCCAACGCCGCGATCTGAGTACGCTCCGTCTGCTGGCGTGCGCCGGAGAACCGCTCAACCCCGAAGCATGGCGCTGGTTCTATGAAGTGATTGGGCAGCGTCGCTGCCCGATCATTGACGACTGGTGGCAAACAGAAACATCACGCCCGATGATTTCCAACTTTGTGTCACTGCCGATGAAGCCCGGTTCCTGCGGGTTTCCTGTGCCAGGAGTCGCGCTCGATATCGTCGATGAACAGGGGCAGAGCGTTCCGCCTGGCGTCGAAGGCGCGCTGGTCATCACCCGGCCGTGGCCCTCGATGCTGCGCACCATCTACGGCGACGATCAACGCTATATCGAGCAGTACTGGAGCCGCTATCCGGGCATGTATCTCACCGGCGACGCCGCCAAACGCGACGCTGATGGGTATATGTGGATCATCGGTCGCACCGACGATGTCATCAAGGTCTCCGGGTATCGCCTGGGCACCGCCGAAGTCGAAAGCGCGCTCGTCTCACACCCGGCGGTGGCGGAAGCGGCAGTGATCGGGTTGCCGCATCCGGTGCGCGGCAATGCCATTCATGCCTTTGTGCTGCTCCGCAACGGGCATTCGCCATCGGAAGAACTGGCCAACGAGTTGAAAGCCCATGTCGGCAAAGTGATGGGACCAATCGCCAAGCCCGAAACGATTTCGTTTCCGCCAACGTTGCCAAAGACTCGCTCGGGCAAGATCATGCGCCGCGTCCTGCGCGCCCAGGCGCTCGGCGAACCGCTTGGCGACCTCAGTACGATGGAAGGGTAACAGACTTCGGTGGTCTGGACAGTGTCAGTATGCTTAGGGAGGAACCTGCATGTCGATCGATGTAGCCGAACCAAGAACGATCAGTCAGTTCGAGGACGAACGGGGTATCTACCCGCCGCCGTCACACATTGTCGAGCAAGCCAACATAACCGCGTACATGCGCTCGAAAGGCTTCGCGACCTGGGAAGAACTGTACCGGTGGTCAATTGAGCATCCACACCTCTTCTGGGCGGATATGGCAAACCGCCTCGAGTGGTACGAGCCATGGGAGAAGGTGCTCGACGACTCGAACAAGCCCTTCTACAAATGGTTCGTCGGCGGCAAGTTCAACATTGTGCACAATGCGATTGATCGCCACTTGAAGACTGCCCGCCGCAACAAACAGGCGCTCATCTGGGAAGGCGAAGATGGGACGTATCGCGCCTTCTCCTACTTCGGCATCAACCGCGAAGTGTCGAAATTCGCGAATGTGCTGAAGAGCATGGGCGTTCAGCCGGGCGACATCGTGTCGATCTATATGCCACGCATCCCCGAACTGGTCTTTGCGATGCTGGCATGCGCCAAGATCGGCGCTGCGCACTCGGTGATCTACGGCGGCTTCTCGGTGGAAGCCTTGCGCGAGCGCATCGCCGATGCACAGTCGAAGGTGCTGATCACCGCCGATGGCGGCTATATGCGCGGCAAAATCGTCGAACTCAAGAAGATCGCCGATGAGGCGATGGGGCACAGCCCCTCGATCCAGACCTGCATCGTCGTGCGGCGCACCGGTCACGAGGTCGAGATGCAGGCGGGCCGCGACTACTGGTGGCACGATCTGATGAGCCTGCCGATTGCCTCGGCGCGCTGCGAGACGGTTCCGGTCGATGCCGAGCATCCGCTCTATATTCTGTACACCTCCGGCAGCACCGGCAAGCCCAAGGGCGTGGTTCACGTCCACGGCGGCTACGCCGTCTATATTTCGTCCACCCTGCACTTTACCTTCGACATCAAAGAGGAGGATCGCTACTGGTGCGCCGCCGATCCCGGCTGGGTCACCGGTCATTCGTACATTGTGTATGGTCCGTTGATCGAAGGCGCAACGTCGTTCATGTATGAAGGCGCACCCAATTACCCTTACCCGAACCGCTGGTGGAGCCTGGTGGAGAAGTATGGCATCAACGTTCTCTACACCGCACCAACGGCCATTCGCGGCCTCATGCGCTTCGGTGACGCCTGGCCCAATCGCCACGACCTGTCGAGCCTGCGCCTCCTGGGTTCGGTCGGCGAGCCGATCAATCCCGAAGCGTGGCGCTGGTTCTACAATGTCATCGGCAAGGGGCGCTGCCCGATTATGGATACCTGGTGGCAGACCGAAACCGGCGGTTTTATGATCACCCCTAACCCCACGACGCCGCTGAAGCCCGGCTCGGCAACCCGCCCGTTCCTCGGCATCGAGGCGGATGTGGTCGATGAGCAGGGACGCAGCAAGGGCGCCAACGAAGACGGGTTGCTGGTGATCAAGACGCCATGGCCCGGCATGATGCGCACTATTCTGCGCGACCCGGATCGGTATGTCAATCAGTACTGGAACAGCGATCCGCCTGGCATGTATACTGCCGGCGACTCGGCGCGCAGGGACGAGGATGGGTACTTCTGGATCATTGGGCGTATCGACGACGTGATCAAGGTGTCGGGGTACCGCCTGGGCACCGCCGAGATCGAGAGCGCATTGGTGTCGCACCCGGCGGTTTCGGAAGCCGCAGCCATCGGTCTGCCGCATGAGGTGAAGGGCACCGCGATCCACTGCTTCGTCATTCTGCGGGCCGGCATCGACGGCACACCGGCGCTGGAAGATGAACTCAAGGCGCACGTGGCGCGCGAGATGGGGCCGATTGCGCGCCCGGAGAGCATCAAGTTCGTCTCGATCCTGCCGAAGACTCGCTCGGGCAAGATTATGCGGCGCGTGCTCAAAGCGCAGGCGTTAGGACAGGATCCCGGCGATCTCTCAACGCTGGAGGGGTAAGTCGGGTAGGCGGGTAGGCGAAGGCAATGCCTTCGCCTACCCGATGAGTGTCACGTGGCGATTGTGCGGATAGCCTCTCAAGAGGAGCGTCAAACGTTACGACGCTGAACGTTCATTCAACGTGATACGCCAGAACGACCAGATTGTGCGGCTTACCCTGGCGATCGCGGATGTGATTGACGAGGCGCCCTTCGAGTTTGAAGCCCAGGCGCGTAAAAATGGCCTGGCCGGCGGTTTGTTCCTCGACCATATCGACGAACACTTTTGTCGCCCCCAGTTTGCGCGCGTGGGCCACAATCTCACCCGCCATGACGGTGCCAAGCCCACAGCGTCGCCAGGCTTCGCCAACAATCAATTGAATATCAGCCACATGGCTCGAACGACCCGGCAACTGGCGCGCCGACGCATAGGCAGCAATGGCGCCACCGGGCGCTACAGCGACGATCTGTCGCCAGTGCTCGGCGTCGCGCGCGCTGACCAGGCGCGCGACCACTTCCGGGCTGCGCAGGTCGTTCTCAACATGCAGCCAGTCGTTTTCGGGCAGCGCAGCGCCAAATGCAATCAGCCGCTCATTGTCTCCCGCTTCTATCAGACGGATGTGGACAGTGCGCTCATCGCGCAGCGCGGCATCGAATGGAACCCTGGGCGGGGCGGTCGTCATTGGCAGCTCCTGTCATAGTGACCAAACCGTGAAATCTTGCACAACATCGATTATACCATTGTCGGTACACAGGAGTTCATATGGTTCGGAATGATGGACGAGCGCCGTCTGATCTGCGTCCGGTTCGGATCAGCATCGACACCTATGGGTATGCTGAAGGATCGGCGCTGATTGCGATGGGGAATACATGCGTACTCTGCACCGCCAGCGTGGAAGAGGGCGTCCCGCAGTGGCTGCGCGGTCAACAGCGCGGTTGGGTGACCGCCGAATATGCGTTGCTGCCGCGTTCGACGGCGCAGCGCACCCGCCGCGAACGCAGCGGACTCTCAGGACGCACGCAGGAAATCCAGCGCCTGATCGGGCGTGCCCTGCGCGCTGCGGTCTCCCTGGAGGCGCTCGACGGATTTACGGTCACCATTGACTGCGATGTGCTCCAGGCGGACGGCGGCACCCGCACTGCGTCGATTACCGGCGGGTATGTGGCGCTGGCGCTGGCGATGCACCGCCTGTCCGCCGCCGGGCGGCTGGCTGCCAACCCGCTCCAGCACGCCGTCGCTGCCGTCAGCGCCGGGTACGTTGGCGGTCAGGCATTGCTCGACCTCGACTATAGTGAAGACAGCGTCGCCGACATCGATTGCAACCTGGTGTTGATAGATGACGGCGCCATTGTTGAAGTGCAATCCACCGCAGAAGCGCGCGCAGTCAGTCGCGCAGAGTTTGACGCCTTGCTCGATCTCGCAACTGATGGCATCCATCGCCTGCTCGCCATTCAGCGCGAAGCGCTGGCGCCGGTCGTTGAAGCATTGCACGGTGATCGGGGGAACGTTGCTCACTGAGCGTTTTTATTTCCTCAGCGCCTGCGGCAGCGCGGCGTTCCCGATCAAGGCGGTGCGGTGCGGCGGCAAAGCCCACACCGCCAAGAAGACCAGTGCCGCTCTGCCGAAGACAACAAGAGCCGTTACGCAGCTCGTCCGTGAGGTGACCGCGTAACTCCTGTTGTGTGAATTCTAAGGTCTCTTGCCTCACCTCCGATGAACGACATACACCGGCGCCGGACCCAGGTCGATCACCAGGCGGCCTCCGCTGGCGACAATGGTCGAAGTGGCGCCATCGCGCGTGACGAGCGTGGCGGTTGATGCGCTGGTGCGAATGCTCGCGCGCACCGGCATCGGCGCCCACAAAACGTCGATCGTGACGTCGCCACGCTGAAACTGCGCATCATACGCTTCTGGACCGCTGATTGCAAACAGATCGTCGAGGTGGATGATCCCTTCGCCCGTAAAGGCATCTGGAGAGTCGTCGAGCACAATGGCATCCAGCCGTGCAGGAAAGTCGACCCGCCCGTTGCCATTACCGCTGATCCGGTCCCATTCCGGCGCAACGCCCACGATTGGCGCTTCCAGGATGCGCCATCCCGGCGGTCCAATTGTGCCCAGGGCGAACTGCAACACTTCCCCTTCGGCATCGCGCACCCAGACCTTGAGCGTATTTCCGGAGCCATCGCCATACACCCATAGACCCAGGGCGTAGGAACCATCGGGAATGGGCGCCGGGCGCTCGCGCCGGAAGACGACGAACTCATTGGCGCGCGAGGGGAACGTGTAGCGCAACTGAGCCGCGCCACGCCCGCTGCGCACTCGCTCGCCGGATGGCGTCAAATCGCCATATGCCTGATCGCCGCGCCGCCATGCGCCAAACTGCTCGAAGTCGAGCACAGTGGTTCGGCTGAACAGATCGCGCACCACCACCAGGTCTGCCCCCGCAAGATATTCCACCATCACCCGGTACGCTGTGAATGACGGCTTCAGGCGGCTGTAGTCGAAATAGCCGACGCCAAGCCCGACCAGTCCATACGGATTGCCGGGGTCGTCCTTGAGGGTGTACCAGAATATCTTCTCGACGCCGGCGCGCCAGAGCAGTAATGTCGCGCGCACCAGAAAATTCGCCTGATCCTGCTCATCCACCAGTCCGACCGGGTCACGGTCGCCGCGCCCGCTCGACCACCCGATTTCAGTAACCCAGATTGGACGTGCGCCGTACTGCTCCGCAACTGAGCGCGCCGCCTCGACGCCGGCGACCAGGTTGCCGATTTCGGGCGCGCTTGGGCTGACATACGGGTGGATGGCAAGAATATCGAAACTCTCCCAGGCGCCAGCCTGGGCTACCTGCCGCAGGAACGACGGCTCGAACGAGTAGACCCCGCCAATCAGAATAGTCGCCTGTGGATTGACCGACCGGATGGCCGCAGCGGAGAGACGCAGCAGCGTGGCATACGCACCGGGATCGGGGGCTGGTTTCCAGAACAACGGGTTATCCGGCTCATTCCAGATTTCCCAATGAGAGATGTAGTTGCGGTAGCGCTGCGCGACAGCCGCAGCAAACACAGCGAACCGCTGCGGATCGGGGGCGTAGAATGACACTCCGTGCGGAGCATCGTGTGGAAATGGGGTTGCCCATCCCGGAGGGTGCCCGATGACGCCCAGAATATTCACCCCCCGCCGACTGAGCGCCCGCACCGCTTCATCGGTAAATGTCCAGTCGTAAGGGGCGTCGGGCGTCGGCTGAATGCGGAACCAGTGAAAGTCTTCGCGCGCCCAGCCAACACCCAGGTTCGCAACGATGTCTGCCGGCACATGCATCGAGGCGGGGTCCCAATACCTGGTTGCCAGATGGCTGTTGACGCCGAAAGGCGAGTCGTGCAACGTCGTGCGGGGCGTTTCCATCACCACAGGTGCAGCTTCGGGAGGTGCAACGGCCGGCAGCATCGCCAGCAGCAGGGTCGTCACCACAATGATTGACAGGACGCGATCAACGCGCGGCAGCGATGGTAAGCGCATAGTGCCGCAATTATACCAGAGGCGCAGGCGACGGTTATCATCAGGGCGCTTCGATCTGCACCATGGGCGTCGTCGCTGCGCCTGCAAGCATACGACCGCCAGGGAGGACCAGTTCAGGCGGCGGTGCGGCATATGCGCCTGGCAAGGAAGCGCGCACCAGATAGGTGTGCTGGTAGATGCCGGGCATCAGTACTGCGGCTGTGAGTTCAACCCGGTCATTGAAGACGCTGATCTGATCGAATGTCGACATGACACCGGTATCGACCGGTGCAAATCCGGCAGGAAACGGGTCGCGCACGGTCACGAAGCGTCGTTCGTGAAATACTGCGAGCGTCAATCGCACCTGCACCAGTTGTCCGGGGCGCAGCCCCGTCGGATCGATCAGCGTGCCGGTGTGTGGGTCCAGATACTCACGAAGCAGTCCGGCGCCTTCCGATGGCAGCGGTGCGCCGGCAGCATGCGTCACCTGCCAGGAGACCAGAGCCGGAGCGCCGCTGCTGGTCACAACCAGCGCATTGGTTGGGCGCAGGTCGGCGATAGGGATGGGAACCAGACGCAGCATCGCATCGGGCGCATCGGGCAGGAGTACGGGTGCGCCGTTGAAGGTGAGCGCGATGGTTGCCGGGGTGTCTTCCGGCATGACAGCGCGTAGCGCCTGCACAACACGCGCAGTTGTCAAGGCATCACCCCATCCGGACGGCATCATATGCGCGACCAGCCAGCGGGTAGCGTCGGTTGCCAGCGGATGGCGCGGTGAGGCATGATGGATCGCCTGCACCGCCAGCGCTGTGGTGGCAACATCATCGTATGCGAACACACTGTCCGACGGCGTTCTCCACCATGCGGTCGTGTCTGCGCGCTGCGCGAGGCTTATGAGGCGTGGCAGCGCCGGACTGACGCGCGCCTGATTGGAGGGCAGCATCAGCAGATAACATGCCAGTCCATGGACGTTTAGTTCACTATCGTCCCATTCGCGCGGAAGGGCGGGTTCGGCGCTATCGAGCCGCGCCAGGGCGGAACTCAGGCAGACGCGGATTTCAAGCGGAACATTGGGATCGCGTGCGAAGCGGGTTGCCAGGATCGTTGCGCGTTCGAGCGACTCGTCGGGCAGAGCAAATCCGGCTTCCTGCGCATGGGCGAGCGCTTCGAGCACGACGGCGGTCACAGCCGGACTCGATGGTCCTCTCGATTGCCAGATCCATCCCCCATCATTTGTCTGCAATGCTGCGAGATGATCGATTGACCGGCGAATTTCAGGATGCGCCTCTGCCAGCGATGCCGCCATCAAGACGATAGCCGCGTCATCGAATGCGCGGCGATCAGGCATCGCTGCAAGGACGCGCACCCGTTCCAGCGCCAGCGCTTTCAACGAGGGCGCCACAGCAATATCGAGCCAACCCCATCCTGCCAGACTATCGTCGGGTACCGCTATGTTCGCCTCGAACCGGTCGGTCACGAGTGCGCCGTCTGCGCTGATAACCGTTTGAGCAGGGGGCAGCACCGGCAGCGCTGTGCGCAGCGTCTCACTGAACGCCGCACCGGTTGCAACGGTCGCCTGCATCTCCAGTGTGGCAACGGATGGCGCTTGAAGCGTAAATGGTATGGACATGACGCCTGCTTCTGGAATGGTCGTAGCCAGGACTGTCGATGTCCCATCAGGAAAGCGCAGCGTGATATTCGTTTCCCGCGTTATCCCGGCAGATGCCTTGAGACGGATGCTGGCGCCGATCTGATCACCGGCGCGCGCGAACGGCGGGGTGACCACCTGCACCACGATGGCTCGATCCGCAATCAATCGCAACTTCGCCTTCCCGAAGCCGCGTTCGCCAGCAACCCACACATCCGCCAGCAAGGCGCCGGGGGTCTGCGGCAGCAGAGCGTTGATGCGCAGCACACCATCGTCGTCGGTTCGATCAACACGCCACGCGATGACCTCTTGCCCCTCATCGGCATCGGTCACAATCCGCACAAGCACATCGGCAGGCGCCGGATCGCCGTTTGCGTCGGTTACTGTGAGCGTCAGCGCGGCAGTTGCGCCGGGAGCGTACCCCTGTGCATCGGTCGTCAACGTGAGTGAAAGTGATGAAGACACAGACCCAACCGGCAGATCGACCTGCAAACGTCGTTGGGCGGGCAGGCGCACTGCTGGCGTCAGCGTCACCTGAACACCCGGCGCATCGTCGGATGTCAGGGTCAGGGTCAACGGCTCACCGGCGCGCACCGTGTGCAGTTCTTCCCGCACTCCCCCCGACGCCTGTTGCACCGTCAACAGCACTGGCGCTTCGGGAAGCGGTTCAAGCGGCAGGATGAACGCCGTATCGCCCGGCTGATAGCGGGAGCGATCGGTAAGAAGCCCGGCGCCGCTTTGCTGCGCGGTCCAATCGGTAAATCCAGGCTGATAGGCGCGCAGGATAATGTCGGTCGGCAGATTCGCCGGATCGACGCCTGCACGCAATGCGCGCACCCGGTAGGCGCCAGGCGTCAGCAACGGCACAGTCAGCGTCGCCCGTCCGTTGCTGTCGGTAACCACCACACGGCTCAGAAGTGGCCGATCCACAGATGATACCGCGGAATGATCGGGCGCATCGCCGTTGAGCAGCGTCGCCTCGACCTGCACGCGCTGTGCGGCGAGCGGTTGGCCGTCGAACACCGTTACGACCTCGATATTCGCTGATGTTCCTGCGCGCACCATCAGCGACGATGTGCGAAGTCCGACGAGCGGCGCAGGCGGCGCCTCAATCAGGCGTTCAATCGTGAGTGCAGGCCCGTATGGCTCGGTAATGCGGGCGCGGAAGCGATACCGATGCCAGGGATCGAAAGGAACACCAATTGCAAGCATGCCGTTGTTGTCGGTAACGTCCGCACCCGAAAGCGACGGCGGAGGATCGGGTTTGCCAAAGACGGTATCATCGTCTATCGGGAGGGGCAGAGGTTCATGATCGATCGTCCAGTCGACGCTGGCGCCTGCAACCGGCAGACCTTCCGGTGTGCGCACCGTTACCAGCAGCGCAGCGTTTTGCCCTTGCACCGTGCTGTCAACCGTCACCCGCAGCGGCGATGCCGACGCCTCGACGCGAAATGTGGCAATGCCACGTTCGTCTTGCGGCGTTACGATGCGGTAAACGCCGGGTTGCGCATCGATAGGGAGCGGAAGCGCGATCTCGAACACGCCAGTTCCATCGAGGGTAATCTGCTTGCGCATCGAGTGTCCTGCCGGATTGCGCACTTCCAGATCGAGCGTCTGTCCTGGCGCCGGCGCGTCGAAGGATTGCCCGCTGTTCTGACGGACGAAACCACGGACCGACACCTGCTCACCCGGCGCATAGACAGTCCGGTCGGTCGCAACAACGACACGCAGACGCGGTGCAGGGGCGCCTTGCGGCAGGGCGTCCGGAGTGGCAAGTGCTGGCAGATCGCCACTGAACGCCAGAAGATCGCGCGGCAGAACTCCTGTCAGATCAACAGTCCACACCCCGCGCTCATCACTACGCCCGGCGGCGATCAATGATCCCTGGCGATACAGAGCAAGCGGCGCATCAGGAATGACCGTCGTGCTGACCGTGTCCGTTGCCCATACAATTGCGCGCTGCCCGATAACCTGAAGCGAGAGCGCCGCGCGCGACACAACGAGGAGCACACTGGTTCCGACACGCTCCGGTGTGCGGAAGCGCAGAAAATAGATGCCCGGCGGCGGCGGCGAACCATCATCAAGCGCCACCGTCACCCGCGACTCGACCGTCGTGTTGAGCGGATCGGCAAGCGGTTCTGACCAGGAACGCAGTAATGAAAGACCGTAGCGCGACGGCTCAAAGTTCGTCCATTCAGCATCGCTGAAACTCAGAGCGCGCAGCAACGTCGTCTCATCGAGTTGATAGAGCGCCAGGCGCAACTCTGACAGATTCGCGCGCCGTGTCAACAGAGCAATCGCCTGATCGGGAAGCGCCCGGATCACGCGACCATTCGCTTCCGGCAGAGTCAACGCTGGCGCAGCCGGCGACGTAAAAAAACGAATCTGATAGTCGCGTTCGAGCGGAACACCGGCGCGATCCGTGAGCGACGACGGAATCGTGATGGTGTAGATCGTTGCTGCCTGGAGTGATGCGTCGATCCGTGCTTCACCGTCATTCGCAATGACCCGGAGGTCGTCTACCGGCGGCTCAATACGCATCTGCGCGCGCAGCGCCTCGGCATCAATCGGCGTGCTGAAGATCAGGCGCACATTGCCCCCTGGCGAAAGCAACTGCCCCTCGCCGGGGAACCGTCCGATCAACGCCGGTTTTGGCGCAGCGGTGAAGCTCCATCGATATGGCTGAGCCAGGAACGTCGCTCCATTCGCCAACGTTGTTGAGATTGCAACGGTGTAGGACGTTCCAGCCTGCCACGCAACAGCAGGGGTGTAGGTCACGACCTGTGCACCATCGGGCAACAGCGCATCCTGAAGCGAACCAGACGCCGGCGGCGTAATCGAAAGTGCAGCTTCGAGCGCCTGAAGATCGACGGGGTGTGAAAACACGATGCGGAGCGGTTCATACGGTCCCACCTGGCGCGCATGTGGCGGCGGCGACACATCGCGCACAGAAGGCGCCAGCGTTGTGAACGACCAGGTATAGGTGCGTCCAAGCGGCACGCCGCTTTGGTCGGTCAGGTTTGAGTCGAGGGAGAAGGTATAGCGAACGCCAGGGCGCAGCGGTTCGGATGGACGGAACAGCAACGTAATAGGATCGAGCCAGGTCACACTGCCCGAAAGCGGCGGGTCGCTGCGGAGCGCGGGGAATAGTCGGGGATGGGTAAGCGCATCAGCCGATGCGATAGGGCGGCTGAACCGCACACCGACCAGCGTGTCGAGCGAAACGGCAACGCTGCCGTCGCGTGGCCACAGGGCAGTGACGGCAGCCGGCGGCGCCGTTTCGAACGTCCATGTGAACGGTTGCGCGATAGGGCGAAAATATCGGCTCAGCGCCGCTTCAGTGATCGTGACACGGTAGCGCGTACCGGCCTGAAGTGCGTGTGTTGGCGTGAGCGTCAGCGTGGTACGATCGGCGTCCCATCCATGCGCCACATCTATCACAGGTTCGAGGCGCACAGCGCGCTCGACGGCAGGGGGATTCATCGGAACACTGAACTGAATGACGATTGAGGTGCGGGGTGAGACCTCGCGCGCGCCGTCCGGCGGTGACACCCCGACGACCGCAGGCGGCGCGGAGAACGATGGGAGAAGAACGAAGCGCGCTCCCGGCAGCGCCAGGGACGCCAGCACAATAACCAGCAAAACACCGGTCCAGATCACACTGATCTGTCGCAGAAAACGCACGCGTACTCCTCGACGGCGAGCGGCGGCGCACACCAGCGAATGTCCGAGAAAAGCGCTGTCTCTATCGCAGTATAGCACACGTTGCTGAGATTACGCACCAATCTGGTAGAGCGTCTGCCAGACGCACGCGAGCCGGTCCCAGTTGTAGGCGTCCGCTCGCCGGCGCGCCCCCTGTGCCAGACGCGCCCGCTTTGCGGGATCGGCAAGCAGGGTCGCCATACCGTCCGCCAGAGCGAATGCATCGCCGGGCAGAACGATCAGCCCGGCAGAGTCGCCAATCATCTCACGCCGATCACCGACATCGCCGGTCACCACCGGCACGCCTGCCGCCAGGCTCTCGACGATCTTGAGCGGCGACCGCGCGGCTGCCGCAGGCGTATTATCGACCGGATCGACCGAGCAGTCGCCGACTGCCAGCCACGTGAGCGCGGCTTCAGGCGACACGCGCCCTGCCCAGATGATCGACCGCTCCAGTCCGCGCGCCCGGGCATACGCCATCAATGCCCGGCGATCATCGCCATCGCCAACCACAATCAAGCGCGCCGCAGGGAGACGTTTGCTCAGGATCGCAAACGCATCGACGAGCAGACGCACTCCATGCGCCACAGCGCTGATAGCGCCGAGATAGACGACCGTTGGGGTATGGGTCAGACCGAGCGCAGCGCGCAGTGCGGCAACCCGGCGCGCATCCGGCAGCGTCTGACGGTCGAGATCGACGCCATTCGACACATAGCGCAAACGTGATTCGGGCACACCCAGGCGTTGCAGGCGATCATGGAGGAAGCGGGTATTGACGCTCACTCCGCGCGCCATGCGTGGCAGGCGATCCTCCCACCATGCCACAACCCGCCGCTGCCAGGCGCCGCCGAAGCGGTTCGCTGCCGCCTCGTAATCGTCGCAGTCGACGTACAGCGCCGCGCCGCTGCGCGCTGCCAGGATGCCGGCAAGCCCATTGATCGGCTGCGGCTTCGCCACGTGGATGGCAGCGGGGCGCAGGCGGATAGCCGCCAGCGCCAGCGCCAGGGCGCCTTGCAGCGAAACCGACGCCAGTTCCAGCGCGCCGAAGTGCCGTCGCTCGCCGGGTAGACCATAGACGTGCATCTGCCCGACATACGCGCAGTGGACGCCGTCGTGAATAAATCGCCGCACGCGCAAGCGGTCGAAGGTCGGGTGGAGCATCAGCAGATGCGCTTCGTGCCCCTCGCGCGCCAGGCGGCGCGCCAGCGGCAGCCAGCGACCGCATGGCGACGGATAATCGAGACTGGACGTGCAGAGGAAGGCGATGCGCAT
>CALGYB010000012.1 GCA_937935075.1 uncultured Roseiflexus sp.
ACACAGTGTAATATAGATGAAGCAGTGCGTCAACCGCATATTTACCCTCGGGCGCAGTCATGATGCGTCACAAGGCGCCTGTCGTTGCGGGCTAAAGCCTGTTATGTACTTTCGAGCATAACGGTAATGAACCGCTTCAGCCACGTGGACCTTGCCGCCCCCCCTTTCCCCCCCCTGCGGGGGGGCAGGGGGGGCGATTGCATCGTGCGCGCGTCAACGATCACCGCGCGCAGCGCAGGCGCGCGCCCCCCCCCTTTCCCCCCCTGCGGGGGGGGGCGCGCGCAGATCATGGACGAGCGTCTCAAAGACCCCGGCCTTTAGCCAGCGCTGGGTTTGCTGATAGACGGTGTACCACGGCGGCGGAGCGTTGGGCATCATGCGCCAGGGCGCTCCCGTGCGATGCGCTGAGCCTGCCGCAGCGCGGACGATGCAATCGCCCCCCCTTTCCCCCCCCTGCGGGGGGGGGAAAGGGGGGGCGCAGCGAGTGGTCGCGCTGCGGGGCGTCTTCGGTCTAAGGACCGTGCATCGGCACGAGAACCGAGAACCGGAGATGCAGCGGGTTCATGGCAGCATGCCCTGCAATTTATGATACAATGCCGGGCGCTGCATGTCATGCGCTACGATAAGAATCGGTTGGGTTAGAATAGGGATAACGCACCCGTGGCGATTTCCGGCGAATTATTCGATGCCTGGTATTATCAGACAGGTTGTGGTTCGCCGTATCAGCGCAATGATCACTGGCTCGACATTTTCGGTGCGCTCGCCGATCGGATTATTGCTGAGATCGCCCCGCGTTCGGTGATGGACGCCGGTTGCGCACTCGGTATGCTCGTCGAACAGTTGCGTGCCCGCGGCGTCGATGCCGAGGGTGTCGATATTTCCGAATATGCTATTGCCCAGGCAGACGAATCGGTTCGCCCATATGTACGGGTCGCTTCAATCACCGAGCCATTCGGTCGCCGTTACGATCTGATCGTCTGCATCGAAGTGCTGGAACATATGCCGCGCGCCGATGCGGAAGCGGCTATCGCCAACATGTGCGCCTGGAGCGACGATATTCTCTTCTCATCATCGCCGTATGATCATAAAGAAGCGACTCACCTCAACGTCAATCCGCCAGAGTACTGGGCAGAGCGGTTTGCGCGCCACGGCTTCTTCCGCGACGTCGATTTCGATGCTTCGTTCATTACGCCCTGGGCAGTGCGCTTCCGGCGTCGTGACGAGCCGCTCCACCGGATTGTGCGCGAGTATGAGCGTCGCTTCTGGGCGCTCTGGGACGCCAACCGGCAACTCCGCGAGCTGGCGCTGGATCAGCGCAATCATCTGGCGCAGGCGATCTCCAGGCGCGAAGAAGCTGAACGTCTCGCCGGGGAGCGCCGTGACTACGCCCTGCGCCTGGAAGCCGAGATTGCCAGAAAGGATGCGCATATTGCGTATCTGGAACGACTTATTCACCGTCTCGAACATGGGGTGATCATGCGTCTCTTGCGTTTGCTCGGCGGCAGACGCCGGCTATGAAAGCTGTGGATCAAGTGCGTCTCTTAATCATCAGTCACGATGTGGTGGGTCAACGCATGGCAGGTCCGGGCATCCGCGCCTGGGAACTGGCGCGAGTGCTGGCGCTCCATGCGGAAGTGACCTTGCTGGCGCCGCAACCCGTCGATCTGGTTGCGCCAGGGGTGCGCACCGGTCACTTTGCCATGGGTGACAGCGCCTCACTGGCAGCGTATCTGCGTCAGGCGGATGTCGTGCTGGCAAACGGGTTCCTGCTCGAGTCGCACCCGGAACTGGCAGAGGTGCGCCAACCATTGATACTGGATATGTACGACCCGACGTTGCTGGAGAATATCGAACTGCTCCGCAACGCACCACTCCCCGAACGCCAGGATCGCACGCGCCGCGACATCGCACTGCTCAACCGGCAACTTGCAGCCGGCGATTTGTTCCTCTGCGCCACCGAGCGTCAGCGTGACCTGTACCTCGGCGCTCTGATGAGCGCCGGACGCATCGCTCCTGAGCGCGTTGACGCCGATCCGCTCCTGCGCCATCTGGTCGCCGTCGTGCCGTTTGGATTGCCCGCCACCCCGCCGGTGCGCACCGGTCCCGGTATCCGTGGCGTCATTCCCGGCATTGGCGATACCGATCCCATTATTCTCTGGAATAGCGGGCTGTGGGACTGGCTGGACCCGCTGACGCTCATTCGCGCCATGCCGCAGGTGATCGCAGCGGTTCCCGACGCGCGCCTGGTCTTCATGGCAGGGAAACATCCTGGCGGCATCGCGCCGATGCGCATGCCCGATGCGGCGCGCACCCTGGCATCCGAACTGGACCTGCTCAATCGCCATGTGTTCTTTTACGAGTCGTGGGTTCCATATGCTGACCGCGCGAATGTCCTCCTCGATGCGACCGTTGGAGTGTCACTCCACCGTCAGCACCTCGAAATGGCATACGCTGCCATTCGCTCGCGGGTGCTCGATTACCTGTGGGCCGGTCTGCCGGCTGTGCTCAGCGACGGCGATCCGGCGGCTGCGCTCGCGCGGGAACACGGGTTTGCGCAGGTGACCCCGCCAGAGGACGAGGAAGCGGTCGCCAATGCGCTCGTCACTCTGCTAACCGACGAAGCACAGCGTCACGATCTCGCTGCCCGCGCGCGCGCCCTGGCGCCGCGCTACACGTGGTCCACAGTCGCCCAACCAATCATTGATTTTCTGGCTGCCGCGCAAACCTCGCCATCATCCGCCCCTCGACGAGCGCAGGCTGACGCGGTGCAACCGATCGATGCCGCGCCACAGACCGATCGGCGCCAGGTGCTTCAGGCGCGGCGCAACGATGCATTGCAGGCGCTCGATGCAACCTGGCGGCTTGATCGGTTGACCCCTCCGGCGCAGGGATTTCCGGGAACAGTGCGAAACTTCGTCCTGGATCGCATCGTCTGGCCCCTGCTCGCGCCGTTGATCGCTCGCCAGCGCGACCACAACGCCGCCGTGATCCGCGCTGCGTATGCGGCTGCCGAGTATCAGGACCATCTCTCGAACGATCTCAGCCGCATCATCGCCGCCATTCGATTGCTCTCCCGCCAGACGCGCGACATCACAGAGCACATAGCCGAACTGCACGAAGCGGATCAGCACCTGCGCGCCGCGATCTACGGCGATCCGCCGCCCTTGCCGCCGCGCACTATTCCGCCAGGAAACGACATCGACACCCTGACCGTGACGGAGCGACGCGGTGAATAGCGCAGTGCTTGTGCTTACCTGGAACGGCGGCGCCGAGGCGATCGCCTGTTTACAACGGCTGCATCAGATCGATCCGGCGCCGGACCTCGTCATGGTTGTGGACAACGGCTCTCACGACGGGACGCCGGATCAGATCGCGGCCCTTTTTCCCACGGTCACGCTGATCAGAAATCCAGACAACCTGGGGTACTCCGGCGGAATGAACGTCGGAATCCGCGCGCTGCTGGCGCACGACTCGCCGCCGGACATCATCGTTCTGCTCAATCAGGACACGCTGGTTGATCCAGAATGGCTTGGCGCGATCACTGCTCCGTTTTGCGATCCTGAAATCGGCGCCGTCGGATGCAAGATCCGCTACCCTGATGGCACGATCCAGCACGCCGGTCTCACCCTCGACTGGCCCCTGGCGCTTTCGCGTCATATTGGAAGATGTGAACCGGATCGCGGGCAATACGACGCACCACGCGATGTCGAGTTCGTTACCTTCGCCGCCGTCGCCTTGCGGCGTCAGGCGTTGGAACGGGTCGGACTGTTCGATGAGGGGTATCGCCCCGCCTATTTCGAGGACGTCGATCTCTGCGTGCGTCTGCGGCGCGCCGGTTACCGCATTCGCTACGAGCCGCGCGCAACCCTGGTGCATCGAGAAGCCGCGTCGCTGCCAGATCGTATGATGCACAGCGCACTTTTTCACTGCGCACGGCTGCGCTTCGTATTCAAGACCTTTGCCTTCGATGAGATTACCGGACCTTTTGCGACAGCAGAACGCATCTTGATTGATCGGTTGATCCGCTTCGCGGAAGAACGCGCCTTGTTTTGGGCATATGATCGAACGCTGGCAGAACTGCCGGACATCCTCCACGCCCGGCGTGAAACCGATCCGTCTCTATCTTCGGAGGCTCTGATCGTACTGCGCACGCTGATATTCGATCTCCGGCGCGCTGTAAATCAGAGTGTGTGCCAGCGCCTTACAGCGCGCGCACAGGACATCGACCACCTGGCACATACGCATATAGAGCAGTTTGCTGCGCGATACACTGTAGTTGGTCAGCCCCCAGAGCGCCTGGATTGGAGCGAGTCATGGATGATCGATGTTGAAGTGCAGAACACCGGTTCTGCCACCTGGAATGCCGCAGGCGCACATCCGGTTCGACTGGGCTACTGGTGGGTTGATCAGACAGGCGCCATTGTGGCTGGACGCCAACGGGCTGCGCTTCCTCAGCCGGTGCATCCTGGCGAGTGTGTCCGCATGACGCTGCGCATTGACCCGCCGCCGGCGCCGGGCGCATGGGAGTTGCGCATTGGACTGGTTGAAGAATATATCGATAGTTTCAGCACATATGGCGTTCAACCGCTGTGTCTGGCTATTGAATACATCGTTGACTCCGCGCCACGCGCTGTCATCCTGAACCTTGCTATCGCCCCACACGATGCGGTTGGCAGCAATGTTCTCGCCCAGCTCCAGATGCTTCGTCAAGCAGGGTATCGCGTCCTTATTCTGGCTGAACTTATCGATGAGCGCTTGCCGCTCGATGTGCTGCTCTCAGTAACGACAACCAGTCGTGAGACGTTGCGCGACCACCCTGCCGCTCTCGAACATCTGCGGCGCTCGGATGTGGTTGTCGTGCATTACCCAATTTACTATAATCTGGCCGAATTAATCCGCGATGTCAGTCGCAGTGCAGTGCTTTTCGATTACCACGGCATTACCCCCCCGGAAGCCTGGAGGATTGACGCACCCGACTACTACAAGCGCATTGTACGAGGTATTGAAATGCTCCCGCTCGTGCAATACGCCGACTATGCCTTTGGGCATAGTCGTTTTACCTGCGCCGAATTAATTGCCACCGGCGTGATCGATCCAGATCGGGTTGGGCAGACCCCCTGCCCTATTGCCACCTCTCCGATGCTCGCCGGCGCTCCTGATCCACATATTGTCAGACAATTCGATCTGCACAAGAAACACGTCCTGCTCTATGTCGGGCGCATGGCGCGAAGTAAGCGCATCCATATGCTGATCGAAGCGCTGCCTGCCATTGTTGCGCGCCATCCCGACACGTGTCTGATGCTGGTCGGTGACTATCGTCCTCCTGTCTATCAGCAGTATGTCCGCGAGGTGGAAGCGCGCGCGCGCGAGTTGGGCGTAGCGGTGCATGTGCGCTTCACCGGTCAGGTCGATGACCGGATGCTCGAGCAGTTGTACCGCGCCTGCGCCATCTTTGTGACTGCCAGCATCCACGAAGGGTTCTGCATGCCGGTTGCCGAGGCAATGGCGCACGGTCGTCCGGTGGTGGCGACGAATATTACCGCCCTGCCTGAGACTGTCGGAGACGCCGGTTTACTGTTCGATTCGGACGATACCGCAGCGCTGGCCGATCAGATATGCCGCCTGCTCAACGAACTGCCGCCGCCCGGCGATTCTTTTGACCCGCAGACAGTAATGCGCCTCGCGCCCGCCGCCGAAGAAGATTTTGCCAGGTTACGCCGGCACAAAATCGGCATTGTCACGCCGCGCTATGGCGTCGATGTCGCGGGAGGCGCCGAAAGCGGCATCCGGGGATGGGCGGAACAACTGGCTGCACGTGGCTATGCCGTTGAAGTGCTGACCACCACCACGATTGATATGGCATCGTGGGGAGACCACACATCTCCCGGCGTTGAATACCTCAATGGCGTCACCATCCGTCGGTTCAGAACATCTACCGTCGATGACCGACCATTTCACGCGCTACGGCTGAAGGTTGATCGCGGTGAGCGACCGCGTTTCAGCGAAGAAGAACGCTTCATGGAAGACAATCTGCGGAGTATCGACCTCGAACGCTTCATCGCCGAACACGCCGAAGAGTACGCCTGTCTGCTCGTGACGCCGTATCTGTACGGAACCAGTTATTGGACAATCCAGCAGGCGTCGGACCGTGCGATCCTCATTCCGTGCCTGCACGATGAGCCGCTGGCGCACCTCAGCATTATTCGCATGATGCTCGAACGGGCAGCAGCGATTTTCTTCAACTCTGAGGAAGAGCGCGATTTTGCTCTGCATACGCTTCGCGTCGCCAATCCGTACCACACATGCCTCGGCTTTGGCTTCCCCGATCATCCAGAACAGGGCGATCCGCTACGTTTTCGCTGGCGAACCGGTATCACGGGACCGATGTTGCTCTATGCCGGGCGCCTGGAGTTGGGGAAGAATGTTCCGCTCTTGATCGATTACTTTGTGCGTTACAAAGCGGAACGTCCCGGTCCATTGACGCTGGCGCTGAGCGGAACGGGCAATATTCGTCCGCCAAAGCGCGATGATATTATCGAGTTGGGCATGTTGTCGCGTGAAGCGCTCACCGACGCATATTCCGGTGCGCTGGCGCTCTGCCAGCTGTCACTGAACGAGAGTTTCTCGCTGGTGTTGATGGAGTCGTGGCTTCAGAGCCGCCCTGTGATTGTGCACGCGGATTGCGCCGTGACTCGCGGGCATGTTGAACGCAGCGGCGGCGGATATGCTATTGGCTCCTATGAGGAGTTTCGCGCGGCGGTGGATGCTCTGCTGGCAGACGAAACAGCAGGCGCAGCACGTGGTGAGCGCGGAAAAACCTATGTGCTCGAACGCTACACCTGGAGCCGATTGCTGCCGCGCATCGAAGAGAGCATCGCGCGTTTCAGTCGGCCTCGTCCCTTGTACACGCGCCTGGCGCAGCGTGGCATCGCGCGCGCGCTATCTTTCACACGCCAACG
The DNA here is from genome assembly GCA_937935075.1 of uncultured Roseiflexus sp. Taxonomy (GTDB): domain Bacteria; phylum Chloroflexota; class Chloroflexia; order Chloroflexales; family Roseiflexaceae; genus Roseiflexus. Next base: position 6,960 of record CALGYB010000012.1, read on the forward strand.
CTACGAGGATGACTTTCTGGACCTGATCGAGCGCGCGATTACGGCGTCGCAGGCGCGCAAAGCGCGCAGCGTGTGAGATCCGTCGCGGTCCGCACTGATTGCCGGTTTTATCAAGCGCGACTAGAGATCATAGCGCGTGACCTCTCCGGTTTCACTGTCGTACACAGCGCACGTCGCGGCGCCGTAGAGTTCGCCCATCACCTCGCCGGGGTTGACCAGCGTCACTGCGCCGCGCTGCACGACGGTGTACTGATGATTGTGCCCGCAGCAGACCAGACCATAGCGCCCGCCTTCGAGCAACGGCATGGCAATTTCCGGGTAATGCGTCACGGCAACCCGCAACCCACCGAGATCGAGTTCGGCAAAGGCGCCGTGCAGTGTGATTGCCGGAAACCGCGCTGCGGTCGTCGTCAGGCGGAATAGATCACCATCGTTGTTGCCGAACACGATGTGAATCGGACCGGCAAACCCCTCGCCTAACTGCCGCATGATGAACGGCGAGCAGAGATCGCCGCAACAGATCAGCGTATCGGCGCCGCGCACACGCTCGAGAGCCGTCGCCAGGCGTGAAATGTGGTCGTGAATGTCCGACATAATAGCAATTCGCATATGTTCTCCTCTCCGTTGCACAGGATGCACGCCTATTATACAGGAGGGGGTTGGCGTGCATGCGCGGACGTGAACGCCCGAAGCCCTGCGGTCGCAGGGCTGCCCGCAGCGAAGAGCGCAGCGGCACATCCAGCCATCCCGCCGATCCAGGGCGGCACAACCGCGTCGGACGAGCGCGGGGCGGTCATCTGAGGCGCGAGGCGTGAGGCGTGAGGCGTGAGGCGCGAGGCGTGAGGCGCGAGGCGTGAGGCGCGAGGCGCGAGGCGTGAGGCGCGAGGCGCGAGGCGTGAGGCGTGAGGCGCGAGGCAAGAGGCAAGAGGCAAGAGACAAGAGGCAAGAGGCAAGAGGCAAGAGGCAAGAGGCGAGGGGCGAGGGGCGCGAGGGCACAACCGCGTCGGGCGAGCGCGGTGAGCACGCGGTTCGACCATGCTCACCGCAGGTGAAAGTCCCGCCGGGGCTGCTGATGCCAATGCGCGGTCATCCGTCTCCGATTGCCAGGGCGCGTTGGCCGTTGCGCTGCGAACCGAACCATCGAACATCTTGTCTGGCTGACCGCGATGTGGTATCAGCGAGGACCTGAAGCCGCAACGATACGGCATTTCGCGGCAAATCATGGCTTCACCCGTAAGGCAGACGCCCACGTCCCCTGCGACATACCATGGTACAATACCCAGACGGGGTATTCGCGGCGCGCCACTGCGTTCATTTCCTTCAGGAGCCAATGTGTCATCACAACGCACGATTCTGATCACCGCCGGGTTGATGCTCAGTCTGTTTCTGGCATCAATGGAGTCAACGGTCGTCAGCACCGGTATGCCGACGATTGTCAGTCAGTTGGGAGGTCTCGAAAGTTACAGTTGGGTCTTCACCGCTTTCATGCTTGCCTCCACAACAATGGTTCCTCTGTACGGAAAACTCTCCGACCTGTTTGGCCGCCGTCCAGTGTTTCTGGGGGCAATGGCGATCTTTCTGGTCGGGTCGGTGCTGTGCGGGCTGGCAGTCACCATGCCGCAGTTGATCGCCTTTCGCGCTATTCAGGGCATCGGAGCGGGTGGATTGCTGCCGCTGGTATTCATCATTATCGGCGACCTGTTTTCGCTGGAGCAGCGCGCGCGGTTGCAGGGGTTGTTTTCCGGCGTATGGGGGGTGTCGTCGATCATCGGTCCATTGCTCGGCGGGTTCATTGTGGACCAGGCATCGTGGCAGTGGATCTTCTGGATCAATGTTGTTCCCGGTCTGGTGGCAACCGCAATCGTCTGGTTCGCCTGGATTGACCGTGCGCGCGCCCACGACGCGCCGAAACGCTCGATCGACTATGCCGGGTCGGTACTGCTCACTGCCGGGGCAGTGGCGCTGCTCCTGAGCCTGACCGACCTGGGCGCGCCTTGGGCGCTGCCGACGCTCCTTGGCGCGCTGGCAATGTTCGGCGCGCTGGTGTGGGTCGAGTGGCGCGCCAGCGATCCTGTGCTGCCGATCGGTCTGTTCCGCGACCGGATGTTTCTGGTCGCCTGCGGGCACGGCATCCTCGTCGGGTGCGCCGTCTTCGGCGGCGCGACGTTCGTGCCGCTCTATGTGCAGGGGGTGCTGGGAACGAGCGCAACCGAGGCAGGGGCAGCACTCATGCCGATGCTGCTAGCGTGGGTCGTCTCCAGTATTATCGGGACGCGCATGCTGCTGCGGGTGGGATACCGCACCGTCGCCCTTGCAGGGATGGTTGCGCTGGTCATTGGCGCATTTCCGCTCATGTTCGTCGACGCGCACACCAACCGCCTGCTGCTGATGGTCTACCTGGGGTTGATGGGGTTCGGCATGGGGTTCTCGATCCCGGCGTTCCTGATTGCAGTGCAGAGCAGCGTCGAGCGCAGCAAACTGGGAACTGCCACTTCGACCTTGCAGTTCAGCCGCAGTATCGGCGGAGCATTCGGCATCGGCATTATGGGGGCGGTATTGAGCGCAATTGTGACATCACAACTGACGATGGCGGGACTTGATGCATCCACATCGCTCAACAGTCTAATTGATCCTTTGGGAGGCGACATTGCCGTGAACGATGCGCTGCGCACTGCACTAGGGGCGGGCGTCAGCGGCGTGTTCGTCGTCGCATTCATTGCGACAGCGCTGGGGCTGCTGGTCACATTTCTGGCGCCGCGCGGTTTGGTTGCGCAGTCCGCCGCCGGTCGCAGACGCGAGGAAGGGGTGACGCAGCCGGCGAGCGTGAGGCATGAGGCATGAGGCGTGAGGCGTGAGGCATGAGGAGCGAGGCGTGAGGCGTGAGGCGTGAGGCGTGAGAGGCATTCGCCACAAAACTCACGACCTGAACGTCAGGGGGGTCTCAGACCTGTCATGACGAATGTCAAACCACGCGCATCTCAGCCGGCAAAAATCTCTCGAATGGCCACGCTAAAGCCGGGTAGCACGTCGTCGCCTGGCAGATGATTGTCGATGGTAAACTCGCGAACGTCGGTGAGCGCGCGATACGCAAAGACGCTCTGCGATGAGGGATCAACGAGCCAGACCAGACGGGCGCCGATTGAGAAGAATTCGCGCAATTTCTGGATCGTGTCCGCCCAGGTGTTGCCCGGCGAAAGAATTTCGACAATCAGATCGGGCGGTACATCCAGAAATGCGGTTGTGCCCTTGCGATCATATCGTTCGTGTGAGATAAAGAGCGCATCAATGGCGCGGATAGTATCCGGGGTTCCGGCGCGTGTAAACGCCGATCTTGCCGGAGCGCACTTTTCCGAGACCCCGCATTCCGCCCGGATGATGACCGTCACCTGCGCTCCCTCACTGTCCACTGCCCACTCCCTCGGACCAATCCTCCATCATGTGGTATGATAGTTTGCGTTGCCACTCTATCACTCCACTTACACAAAGAAGGCAGGTATGACCGACCCAAACGCGACGATGACCGCCCAGGCTGAGGCGGTTGTCAGGCGCCACGCTGCGCGCAATTTCTGGCTCAACGTCCTTGATGGCGGAACGTTCTACCTGGGTCTAAGCATGGTGTCACGCTTCACGGTGCTGCCGCTCTTTGTTGAGCGTCTTTCGCCTGAACGCTGGTTGCAAGGGTTGATTCCGACAATCAACTACACCGGCTGGTTCCTGCCCGGATTATTCATCGTGCCGATTGTGGCGGCGATGCCGCGGCGCAAACCAATTCTGCTGACGGCAACGCTGTTCGAGCGTTTACCATTCCTGCTCCTGGGGCTGGCGCTGACTCTCTGGCCCGATCTGCCCGGCGCCGGGTTACTGGCGATCTTCTTTTGCTGCTACGCGATCCATGCGATCGCCGCCGGATTCGCTTCTATTCCCTGGCAGGATTTTATTGCGCGGGTCATTCCTGGCAAGCGCTGGGGTATTTTCTTCGGGTTGCAGAGCGGTCTCGGCGGTCTCCTCGGCATCGGCGGCGCGGCGGTCGCCGCCTGGGTGCTGACCGCATTCCCCTTCCCGCAGAGCGTTGGCATTCTGTCGCTCATCTGTTTTGGCTCGATGGTCATATCGTTCATCTTCCTGGCAGCGACCATCGAACCGGCGTTGCCGCCGCAGCCAGCACAGCCGCTGACGGCATTCCTGCGCGGCGTGCGCCCGCTACTCGAGCGGGATGTCCCGTTCCGCAACTACCTGATCGGGCGAGTCAGCATTGCGCTGGCGCTCGTCGGGCACAACTTCATTACCGCGCTGGGACTCGAACGCTTCAACCTGTCCGGCGCCGATGTCGGCGGTTTCACTGCGGCGTTGCTGGCGGCTCAGGCGGTGAGCGATCCGCTCCTCGGCGGTATGGCGGACCGCTGGGGGCACAAGCAGGTGCTGGAACTCTCGACGGCGGTAGGGTTGGTCGCCATTCTGCTGGCGCTGATCGCACCGTCACCGGTCTGGTTCTTCGTGATTTTCGTGCTGGTCGGTTTCTCGCAGGCGGGGTATATTCTCTCCGGCTTCACGCTGGTGTTCAGTTTTGCGCCGCCGGCGCAGCGCCCCGCCTATATCGGCGTCTCGAACATTGTGATGGCGCCGGTCGCAGCGGCAGGACCGCTCCTCTCCGGCTGGCTCGCCGAACTCGTCAGCTACGAGGCATTGTTCATCGTGCTGCTGGCGGTGGGGATCGTCGGTCTGAGCTGGATGCGCCTGCGCGTGCCGCGTCCAGCGGTGAAGGCGGCGCTGGCGGAGGAGCGGGTAGTAGGGTAGATGTTCGCGCGTTCGTTGTACAAGGCGCAACGGTCAACACGCATCGGCAGTATGGTCCAAATGACCGCACATTTCATCGGCGTTTGCCTGTGAGATCAGGACGTGCGCTCTCTATCGCTCGTGTCATGGCAATGAAGAGAGGTCTCAGGTCGCAAAGATGAATTCCACGAAAGACGCACTTCCTCTACGCAAACCAGTCCATCACCACCGCCAGATACAGCCAGCCTTCACGGGTTGGCACATGCGTGATGTCGCTCACCCACGTCCTGTTTGGCTGCGTTGCTGTGAACTCACGGTTGAGCGCATGCGGCGCGACCGGCAGACTGTGGGCGCCGTCCGTCGTGACCTTGCGTCGCCTCACGCGTCGGGAAAGCAAGCCGTTTTCGCGCATCAATCGCGCCACCCGCTTGTGATTCGCTCGTCGGCCCAGACGTATCAACTCCAGACGCATCTTCCGGCTGCCGTAACGCTGCTTGTTCTGCTTGTGGATCGCCCGAACCTCCACCGCCGGCGCATCATTGGCCCGCGCCCGCGCGCTCCCGGCCTGGCTCGTCCGCCGGTTCCGCCACGCATAGCATCCGCTCGACGACACGCGCAGCACCTGACACATCGCCGCCACCGGAAAGGTCTCGCGGTTGATCTCCATGAACTGGCAGTTCACATCGGGCGCGGCGTCAAGAAGGCTATGGCCTTTTTTAAGATGTCACGCTCCAGCCGCAGTTGCTGATTCTCTTTCCTCAGTCGCTCGAGTTCCTCGTCTCGCGCTTGACCGTGACCCGGCGCAAAACGCCCTCCGCGCCGCCGGCTGATGCGCATTTCGCTCCGCCAGCGATGCAATGCCTTCTCAGGCGCTCCCAGATCTTCGGCCACCTGGCGCGCAGTCTTGTCACTGCGCTCACTCAGTCTCGCGGTCTCTGTCTTGAACTCACGGGTGTATCGCCTTCTGGTTTGGTTCATTTCGTTGCGCATAGTACCTTTTTAAGGTCTCCACCAAATGGGGTGCACGCCACTCGCCGTGTCGAGTGAGCGAGCTTGTCCCGTCCGAGAAGGTCATGTACGCACCGATCCTTCGCTTCCCCTTCGCTGCGCTCAGGGCTTCGGCTCAGGACAAGCTCTGCCGCCAATCCCGCCGATACCGCCAGCCGTTGGTTTTGCGCGGATGGCGGAAACTCGCCCGGCGCATCAGTGTGTGGTGGAGCAGGCTGTCCGGTTTGTTGAACAGCCGCGCCGCACACTCGACTGGCAGGAGAGCGTCCAGCCGCGCATCTTGGGATTGAGGGCGGCAGTGGGGGTAGCTTGGGGCGCGCTGCGATATGACGGATGATGGCCTTCAACTCGCGCAGGTAACGCTGCACGGCTTTTCGGCTGGGAATGATGAGGGTCTTGTATCCGGCGTAACGCTTGTGGTCACGATACTTGCCGACCGGATACTGTTAGATGTGAAAGCCGAGAAAGTCAAAGCCGACCTCGACCTCAGGGTTTGGAAGATAGCGGGCCGCGCAGACGCTGATGGGCAGGGGGTTGGCTTTCGAGGTAGTGTTGGGTGGTGCGGATGTCGGCGTGGCCCATGAGTTTCTGGATATCGTCGAGCTGGCAGCCGGCCTCTTTGAGCCGAAGGGCGAAGGCGGCGCGCAGGGTGTGGGCGGTGGCGCGTTGGGTCATGCCTGCGGCGCGGACGGCGGCGGTGATGGCCCGCTGAATACCGCTGGGGTGCAGGTGATGCCGCTGGACCGCAAGGGTGCGGGGATCCACAGAGATGTCACGTGCGGGGAAGACGTATTGCCATTCCCAGGAAGTCGCGGCCGCGGGATATTTGCGGGCCAGGGCGGGGGGCATGGAGACCGGGACATCGGGGTGAGCGTCGTAGAGACGGCGCACCCGCTCCAGGGCGCCTATGGAGGCGTTGGCGGAAGCGTCCCTCGTCCGGGAGGAAGGTCACGCGATCGCGGTTGGACTTGGTATCACGGACGGTGATGAGCGCATGCTCAAAGCCGAGGTCTTGGATGCGCAGGCGCAGGGCTTCCAGGAGGCGTAGGCCGCTCCCATAGAGGAAGCAGGCGACGAGATAGGGTGTGCCGTCCAGGTGAGCGAGGATGCGCAGGCATTCATCGTGGCTGAGGCAGGGCTGGACGTAGGTGTTTCGTTTGGCGCGAAGGGCGTGCACATCGCCCAATGGGATGCCGAGGACTTCCTGGTAGAGGAACAGGAGGGCCGAGAGGGCCTGGGTTTAGGTAGAGGCAGAGACCTGCTCATGGGAAGCGAGATGGGTGAGGAAGGCTTCGACTTCTGGTGCGCCCGTGGTGGCGCAGTTTATGGAAGCGGACGAAGCGCTCGTACCAATGGGCATAGGCTTTCTCGGTGCGGATGGAGTATCCGCGCAGGCGGACGGCCTGGCGGAGGCGGTCGGCGAGCTTCTTCTCCGGCATGATTGTTCTCCTCTTGACAGCGTTTTGTGATATAATTTGG
>CALGYB010000013.1 GCA_937935075.1 uncultured Roseiflexus sp.
GCTGGTCAACCCGTATGACAGACCCATCCACGTCACCCTGGCGTTGACGCTGGAGTCGTATGAGACAGCGCGACCGGCGGAATTGTGGGACGGTCGGCGTCTGCTGGCGCGCTGGGAGGTGCAACGGGCGCAACGCACCTATCGTCTTGGGATAACGATTGCGCCGGGGCGCACCCGCCTGCAGTTGCGTGCGCCTACCACATACGACCCGCGATCCAAGCGTGAGCTGAGCGTAAGTGCGTTACAATGGAGGATTGCCGATTATGTCCTGGTGGAACGCAGGTAATTCGATGATCCGGTTGATGCGCCTGTTTTCAGTTCGGTCTCTCAGCGTCGCGCCGCGACGCGCCATCGTTGAGGGCGCGCTGGCGCTAGCAGCCTGCGCCGTCGCTGCACCGGGAATGATCTATCTCGTGACGGCGTATCTCAATCTCGATCTCTGGTATGATGAACTGTATTCGCTCAATTTCTTTGTGTTCGTCCCTCTTCAGACGACTGTTACCGATTATCATGTACCGAACAACCATATTTTTGCTAATCTTCTCAACCATATCTACATCTATAGTCTGGGATTAGACGACATCGCATTGCTCGAAAGTCCCTGGAAAATACGGGCACTAATGCTGCTGTACACAACAGTCGCCTTCGTGTACATTTACTTGATCGGAAGAAACATATTCGGCTCGACCAGTGGCATAGCCATTGTTGGCGTCCTTGGAACGACGCTGCCGTTCTTGAACTATGCGGTGCAGATTCGAGGATATGGGCTGAGCGTCATGCTGCTGTGCGTGATCATCTATCATAGCATGCGCTTCTATGAGAATCCTGCGTGGAAGCACGGGACAACGGTCGTCGTCAGCGTTGCTCTCATTCTTTATACCATTCCTTCTAACGTATATTTTGTTCTTTCGATGATGCTGTACTGGTTTAGCAGTGCAATTGCAAGTTTTATCAATAACAGACGAAAAGAGCTAAGATACGCGCTGCTCCATCCAGGAACCATTCTTATCGGCTTGAACGTGATAGGATGCGCCGTCGCCATCCTCTGCTACACGCCTGTTCTCTCCAATGTTCTGGATAATGACTATGTCCGAACATCTGGTTTTCTGAATTTTCAGACACTATTGACCCTGATGCCGCGAGTGTTCACCCATTTCCTGTCCGGTCGATGGATGTTACTCATATCGGCGTTGTTCGGCGTGACTCTCCTTATTCACGAGATGCGGCGATCGTACGACGCACGACGGATCGCAGGCCGATTGCTATTGATGTTGACCCTGCTGATAACACCTTTCGTCCTGAGTACAGTTCGCGGTGATTTTCCCTATGACCGCACATTTGTTCCACTAGTTATCCCGTTTGCCGTTTTTTTCGGGGTCACGCTGGTAACGGCGCTTCGATCGCTTCCCGGCTATGCACTGGTCTTTGCTGTGACAGTTGTCATCATCTCGTCCTGGCTTGCACTTACCGACACCATTGCGGAAAGGGATAGAATTGTGCGCTCAGATCTGAATACCGGCAATTATTCCCAAAATAACCTGGCCAACTTCTACCAGCAGTATTTTACGCCTTCAAAACTAGCACAGGAGTTTATGGCTCAATATGACGAAGAATCTATTATCGTGATAGGAAGCTGGCTTGATGAAGTCGCAGTATCACACTACGTGTCGTATTGGGCTGAGAGGTATGGAAAGATAGTTAACGAACAGTACTTTACATCTTATTTGCGCGAACAGTGGCTAGACAGCGGGAAAATTATATACTACTACACGAACCAACCAGATGCACAACGGTTTCTTGAGGAACGGTATCCTATGCTGACCTGTACGTACATTACATCACCGGGTCAACTGGGGATGGTGCTGCGATGTGATCCCAAGGATCGCCCGGCAAGACCAACGCTGGTGTGGACTGAAAGCGCTCAACCCAGGGTCTCCCTGGGCAAAGGCTGGCATCCTGTCGAACGAAATGAATCTGAAACCTATCGCTGGGGTGGCGCCGACAATCGGATATGGCTGGTCAACCCGTATGACAGACCCATCCACGTCACCCTGGCGTTGACGCTGGAGTCGTATGAGACAGCGCGACCGGCGGAATTGTGGGACGGTCGGCGTCTGCTGGCGCGCTGGGAGGTGCAACCAGCGCGGCGCGCCTATCGCCTGGGGATGACCATTGCGCCGGGGTACACCCATCTCCAGTTACGAGCGCCTACTGCCCTCGACCCGCACGCCCCACGCGAGTTGAGCGTGAGAGCGCTGAAATGGCGGATTGCCGATTATGTCCTGGTGGAACGCAGGTAATTCGATGATCCGGTTGATGCGCCTGTTTTCAATTCGGTCTCTCAGCGTCGCGCCGCAACGCGCCAGCGTTGAGGGTGCGCTGGCGCTAATGTGCTATCTAACGTTGGCACTGATCGTCACCTGGCCCCTGGCACTGCGCTTCGACGCCGCGCTATTCGGCGGCATCGACAATGTTTCCGGTCGGTTTCGCTTTGCCGGTCACGAAGAAGCCGGGTTGCACCTCTGGCACCTGTGGTGGGTGAGCGAGGCGATCCTGCACGGTCGCAATCCGTTCTGGACCGATCTGCTGTTCTATCCTGACGGCGTGCAGTTGTACGTGCAGACGCTAAGCGCGCCGAACGCCGTCATCACCCTGCCGGCGTATCTCCTGGCAGGACCAATCGCCGCCTTCAACACGGTCATTGTGCTGGGATTCACGTTGACCGGCTTTGGCGTTTTTTTGCTGGCGCGACAATATGCGGGCGGGTTCTGGAGCCCGCTTCTCTGTGGCGTACTGGTGACGCTGGGACCGTTTCACTTCGGGCAGTTGCAGAATAGTCACAACCATCTGTTCAGCATGCAGTGGGCGCCATTGTACGTCCATGCCCTGACACTGCTTGATCGCCACGGAGGACGCCGGCACGTCGCGTATGCGTCAGCGATGGCGGCGCTGGTCGTGCTCTCCGACTGGTACTGGGCATCGGTGTGTGGCGTGCTTACCATCGTGTGGGTAATCGCGCGGCTCGCGCTGGTGCGTGAACGATGGGCGCTGGTGCGGCGCTATGCGCTCTTCGCGGCAGGTGCATTGCTGACACTCGCACCTTTTGGCGCCGGAATGATCGCCAGTTGGAAATTTCTGCCCGTGGGGCATGGTGCGCGTGATACTATCTGGGAAGCATATGTACGCTACTCTTCGGCGGACCTGTTGGGTTTGCTTTTCCCCAACGTCTACCATCCGCTCTGGGGAGCGCAGGTCGAGCAGATGTTGCGTCCAATTGCCGAACCATTTGCGCCGAGCGTCTGGTACGTGGCTGCGGGATGGACATTGACAACACTGGCGATCATCGGCGTCTGGTCTTCCTGGCGGCGCGTTCTGCACCTTCTTATCGTCGGCGTCTGCTTGTGGGTCATCGCCCTGGGACCGACGCTGTGGATATTCGGGCACGACAGCAACATTCCAATGCCCTATGCCTTGCTTGACCGGCTGCCGCTATTTGGCGCGGCGCGCAAACCGGCGCTTTTTGTCGCACCGGTGCTGGTCATTCTGAGCGTGCTGGCGGCACTAGGGCTGGAGACGCTCCAAAATCGCCTGCCGTCCGCCTGGCGCGCTGCTCTGATTGTCGTAGTAACGCTGCTCGGAATCTTCGAACTCTGGTTGCCGTCGGGGCGTATCTTTCTGCCGCTGGAACGACCAGCAGTATACGAACAGATCGCAGAGCGTCCCGGCGCCGTCGCCGACCTGCCGCTCGATGTGCTCGAAACAAGTCGCACGCTACGCAATCAGATGATCCACGGTCAGCCAATTCTTGGCGGGTTCATCGCCCGCCGCCCAGCGTATCCATCGTTTGACATTCCGCTTATCCGGTCGATTGGCGCCATGCGTGAGCTGCCGGACGATGACGTTGTGCCGCTCCGTCAGGACGACCTGATGGCAATGCAGTGTTTTGCGCCGATCCGTCATGTTGTGGTGCGCACCGACCTGACAACGCACCATGAGCAAAACAACCTGGAGCAAACGTTGACCCGTCTCTTGGGGCATCCGGTGGCGCCGATCTATGCAGATGCGCAGTATCGCTGGTATGAATTGCCGCTATTTTCTGACGCTTGTCGCCCCTTTGTGTATCTGGGAAAAGGGTGGCATTCCGTCGAGCAGAACGCTGAGATGACGCTCTATCGCTGGGCGGGAGCGGAGAGCCAGTTAATCGTGGTCAACCCGTATCAGACACCGTCCTATGCGCTTGTTTCACTCAGAGTCGCAGCATATCAAGGAACACGACACATCGAAGTATGGCGCGATGATCGTTATCTGCAATCCTGGAACGTGTCGCCGGAGCCTCGAACATACAGGCTGCTTGTGCCGGTGGAAGTCGGAGTCAATCCCTTGACGCTGCGCGCGCCGGCCACGCCGGATCCGCAGGCTGACCGGATGATCAGCATCGTTGCATTTCGTATGAGCGTCGAATATCCTGGGCTGCCAGAGAGGAAGCGATAGTGCCTGTGTCCACTGCTTCATCTGCTGATCTCGAACGCGCCATCGATCCCTGGCTTGCCCACATGCGCTGGCGGCGCGACTTTGCTCGCTGGCGCGAGCGACGCATAAACCAGGAAGCGTATCAGGGCGAGCGGCTGGCACGGTTGGAGCAACTTGCCGGACGACTCGAAGCGTTGCAGGCGCTCGACCTGGGTGCAGGCATGGGTGGATTTGCGGTGGCAGCGGCGTTGCGCGGCGCGCATGTCGTCGCCTGCGAGTACAATCCGGCGTATTGTCGGATCACCAGATTACGGGCGGAACGTCATCGCCTGAGTCTGCCGGTGATCAACGCTGCTGGCGAGGCGCTGCCATTGCCCGACGCACTATTCGATGCTGTGGTATGCTGGGATGTTATCGAGCATGTACAGTCGCCGGATCGGGTGCTCCACGAAATCGCGCGAGTGCTGCGCCCCGGAGGCGTTGCGCTTGTGACGGTCATTAACCGGCGCGCCTGGGTCGATCCGCACTACCATATGCGCGGCATCAACTGGCTGCCGCGCCTCTGGGCGGAATGGCTGATCACGCGCCGCGGGCGCACCAAGCAGGGCGCCGCGTTCCGCGATATGCAACGCTTGAGTGATATGCACTATTTTGAGTACCATGCCTTCGTTGCGCTCGCGGCGCGCCATGGGTTCAGTGTGCGCGATCTTCGTGAAGAAGATCTGTTGCGTGGTACGCTCCACAGTCCCAAACCGGTACGCCGCATCGTGCGCGCCGCGCTGCGTTGCGTGGGGTTGGAACGCGCTGCGTATCGCCTGCAACGCGACTGGTATGCCGGTATGTTCGAATTGGGATTGGTCAAACAGTAGATGGCGACCGAACCGACAACCAGCCGCGCTCCTTCCCTGGCCGCCCAGGTTTCCCGCGCCGTTGTGTGGAACGCCGTCTTTGTGCCGCTGCGTATGGTCGCCGAGATTGTGGCGACGCTCCTCAAACTGACTGTGCTGCCGTTGACCAGTTATGGTCTGCTGGCGCTGGTCAGCGGCGCCAGTAATGGATTGGGCACGTGGATCGATTTAGGCACAACCCGCGCCTTGCCGAAATATATTCCTGAGACGAATCGCACGGGCGGACCACGCGCCGTTCTGCGGTTGCTCACCGTCGTCCTTCTGGCGCAGATTGCAGTGCTGGCGCTGGTGTTTGTCGGATTGATCGTCGGGTATGACCGCTACATCGGCGAATTGCAGGGCAAGGTCCTCGCCGATGGGCGCATTCCACCACTGGAACAGACGTCTCTGGTTCAGTTCATCGAGGAGTTCGGCTGGCTGATCATCCTTACCATTCTGATTATGCTGTTTCTGGGCATTTGCTACGATATGCTGATGGCGTATCTGAACAGTTTCTTCAAGCAGCGCGCCTGGAACAGCGTGGCGTTGGCAGCGGGTTTGCTTCCGCCGTTGTTGAGCGCCGCCGCCATCCTGCTCAGCCGCCTGACGCCCGATCCTGACCGGATGGCAATCATCGGCGTATTGATCGCCATGTTCGTTGCGCCAGCGCTGGCGGTCGCGCTGGCAGGGTGGAACGTCTCCCAACTGTGGAAGTCGGATGCGCGCTACCAGCCATCGGATGCGCCTGCTCCGTCGCTGTGGCACGCCATCCCGGCGGGTTTTGTGCGCTATTGCGCAGTTTCGTTTTTGATGACGCTGACCGACTTTCTGGCGAGCAAGTCATTTGCGGTGTTTCTGACGAACGATATCAGCGATGTTGCATTGCTCTGGGCAGGAGCGTCGGTGGTCGGGATGGTGCTGGGGTATCTGTACACGCCGATGGTGGGGGTGCAGGTACCGTTGTTCACGCGCGTGCGCGCCGGTGAAGGCGGAACGCTGCTGGGCGCCTATCAGTCGCTGGCGCGCCTCCAGGCATTGCTGTTGATCCCCGGCGCTGTGGGGCTGCTCCTGCTGGCGCGCCCGACGCTGGCAGTATTGACGCCGCAGTATGTCGATGCCGCGCCGTTGGTGTGGGTGCTTGTGCCATGCCTCTTTCTGGAAAGTATGTTGACGACGGCGCACAATGCGCTGATCGTCTACGAACATCTGCGGGTGATTGTCATTTCACGTCTGCTGACGCTTTCGGTGGTTCCGTTGTTGATCCTGTTCTCGCCGCTGCTGGGAGTTGTCGGTGTGGCGCTGGCATTCGGGCTGGCGCGTGTGCTGGCTGGCGCATGGGCGACGATCAGCGGGTATCGGCTGCTGGGAGTGCGCTGGCCCTGGCGGTTTACACTGCGTGTGCTGCTGGCGAGCGGCATTATGGCGCTGGTTGTTGCCGGAATGGCGCTGCTGCTGCCCGAACTGCCGCCAAATGCCGGCATTGTGCTGCGGCTGCGCGAAGCGGCGCTGCTGGCAGGCGTTGCACTTATCGGCGCCGGCGTCTTCATTGGCGCGCTCCGGGCAACCGGCGGGTTGGAGCCGCAGGATCGCGAACAACTGGCAAAGATGCGCCTGCCGGGACGTCGTTGGCTATTGCGG